>DASVAW010000082.1 GCA_036376135.1 Candidatus Polarisedimenticolaceae bacterium
GAACCCCGAGCCGCGCATCCACGAATACGGCGAAGAGGGGAACGTCCACAAGCGCGTCCACTTCAAGTTCGGCGACCTCGACGGCGGGTTCGCCGAGGCCGACCGCGTCTTCGAGGACGTCTTTTTCTTCCAGGGGAACACCCACCTGCCGCTGGAGCAGCACGCCTCCATCGCCGCGGTCGATCCCGACGGCAAGCTCACGATCTGGTCCTCGACGCAGGTCCCCCACTACCTGCACCGCGCCCTCGCGCGCGCGCTGGAGCTTCCCGCCGCCCACATCCGCGTGATCGCCTGCCCCAACGGCGGCGGCTTCGGCGGCAAGACCGACCCGTTCAACCACGAGATCGTGGTCGCGAAGGCGGCGAGGATCCTCGGCCGGCCGGTGAAGGTCGCGTTGACCCGCGAGGAGGTCTTCTACTGCCACCGCGGCCGCCACCCCGTGCTCATGAAGTTCAGGACCGGGGTCAGGAACGACGGCTCGATCACCGCGATGTCGCTGAAGACCCTGATCGACGGCGGCGCGTACGGCTCGTACGGCGTCGCCTCGACCTTCTATACCGGCGCCCTGCAGACCGTCACCTACCGGATCCCGAAGTACCGCTTCGAGGCCTGCCGGATGTTCACGAACAAGCCGCCGTGCGGCCCCAAGCGCGGGCACGGGACCCCGCAGCCCCGCTTCGGCCAGGAGGTCCAGCTCGACAAGATCGCCGAGGCGCTTGCCCTCGACCCCGCGGAGCTGCGCCTGCGCATCGTCGAGAAGGACGGGACGACCACCGCGAACTGGATGTACGTGAACACGATCGGCCTCGCGGAGTGCATCCGCTCGGTCGTGCGCCGGTCGGACTGGACGAGCCGCTTCCGCAAGCTCCCGCACGGGAAGGGGCTCGGCCTGGCGTGCTCGTCGTATCTCTCGGGCGCGGGCCTTCCGATCTACTGGAACAAGCTCCCGCACTCCGGGGTGCAGCTCAAGCTCGATCGTTCGGGGGGCGTGACCGTCTTCTGCGGCGCGACGGAGGTCGGCCAGGGCTCCGACGACGTGCTCGTGAACTGCGTCGCGGAGGTCCTCGGGATCCACCCCTTCGACATCCGCCAGATCACCGGCGACACCGACCTCACCCCGGTCGACCTCGGGTCGTACTCCTCGCGCGTCACCCTGATGATGGGGAACGCCGCGATCCAGGCCGCCGAGCGCGCGAGAGACCTGCTCGCCGAAGCGGCCGCCGAGAAGCTCGGCGTCCCGAAGAGCAAGCTCGTCTTCGCCGAGCGCCGCGTCTTCGACTCCGAGAACCCCGACAAGGGCGTGACCTTCCAGGAAGCGGTGATCCTCGCCGAGGCGAAGTTCGGAACGCTGGGAACGACCGGCTCGTACACCCCGCCGCGCGCCCCCGGGAAATACAAGGGCGGCGGCGTCGGCCCCTCGCCGACCTACAGCTACACCGCCTGCGTCGTCGAGGTGGACGTCGATCCCGTGACCGGCTGGGTCCACGTCCCCAAGGTCTGGATCGCCCACGACATCGGACGCGCGCTGAACCCCGTGCTCGCGCGCGGCCAGGTCGAGGGGTCGGTCTACATGGGGCTGGGCGAGGCGCTGATGGAGGAGCAGACCTTCCGCCGCCTGCCGCCGAAGCTCTCCCACGCCCTCGTGCACAAGTTCCCCTCGATGCTCGAGTACAAGAGCCTCACGTCGCTCGACATGCCCGAGGTCGATACCGAGCTGATCGAGATCCCCGACCCGCGCGGCCCCTTCGGCGCGAAGGAGGTCGGCCAGGGGCCGCTCCTTCCGATCATGCCGGCGGTCGCGAACGCGGTGTACGACGCCGTCGGCGTGCGGATCGACGAGGTGCCGATCACGCCGGAGAAGATCCTCAAGGCCCTCGACGACAAGGCCAAGGGCCGCCCGGCGCGTTACGGACCGGACGCCTTCCCCGACATCCAGTACCCCGAGGCGATGGACGTCCCGACGCCCTGGGACGGCGGCGACGGCGACGCGATCAACGACCCCGAGCGGAAGAAGTCCGCGAAGCTGGCGGCCAAGCCATGATGCGACTCCCCCGATTCCGCTACGTCGCGCCGCACACGATCGACGAGGCGGCGGCGATCCTCGCGGGGCACGCCCCCGGCGAAGCGATGCTCCTCGCGGGAGGCACCGATCTCCTGCCGAACATGAAGCGCCGCCAGCAGACTCCCAAGACGGTCGTCGCGCTGCGCAACGTCGCCGCGCTCCGGACCGTCGTGAACGGGAAGGGACTCACAATCGGCTCGGGGGTCACCCTCACCGACCTCGCCGACGACGCGCGGATCCAGAGGCACTACACCGGGCTCTACCAGGCCGCGAGCCAGGTGGCCACACCGCACATCCAGAACATGGCGACGATCGGCGGCAACCTGTGCCTGGACACCCGCTGCAACTACTACGACCAGAACTACGAGTGGCGGCAGGCGATCGGCTTCTGCATGAAGAAGGAAGGGGACACGTGCTGGGTCGCGCCGGGGAGCGAGCGTTGCCTCGCCGTCTCCTCGACCGACACCGCCCCGATGCTGATGGCCCTCGGCGCGAAGGTGAAGCTCGTCTCGAAGTCCGAGGGTGAACGGGTCGTCGCGCTCAACGACCTCTACCGCAACGACGGGATCCACTACCTCACCCGCCGCCCCGACGAGATCCTGACGCAGGTCCTGCTCGACGACGCCACGGGATGGAAAAGCGTCTACTGGAAGCTCCGCCGCCGCGGGTCGTTCGACTTCCCGGTACTCTCCGTCGCCGCGGCCGTGAAGCTCGCGAAGGACGGGACCGTCGAGGCCGCGCGCCTCGTGCTGGGCGCCGTGGCGTCCCGCCCGCTCGACTGCCCCGAGGCCGCCGCGTCGCTCGTCGGGAAGCAACTCGACGACGGCGTCCTCGCGGCCGCGGCCGACCGTGCGTTCCCCCTCGCGAAGCCGATGGACAACACCGACTTCGTGCTCCACTGGCGCAAACGCGTCTCCAAGGAGTTCGTCACCTACGCGCTGCGCGAGCTGCGCGGGGACGACATGAGGGAGACGCGGAGGAAGATCGGGAGGCAGGATCTGCTGGTGATCGGGTAGGGCTCGCTCCGGTCAGCGCCCGCACCTCAACCCGTACTCCCGCACCACCATCGCCGCGGTCTCCTTCGGTCCGATCGCGGTGATCCGGGCCTCCTGGTTCTCGCCCGTGTGCTCCCCGGCGTTCGCGTCGTCCCACACGAGCAGCGTCACCGCGAGGACCGTCTCGGCGTCCGCGGCCAGCCAGTAGGCCGTTCGCCCCTCGAACGGCCGCGCCGGACCCTGCATCGAGTCCGCACCGCGATACCACTTCCCGGCGCTCCCGCCGGAACAGGCACGCCAGCCCGACTCGCGCAGGTGACGCTCGTAGAAGGCGGGAACGGCCTCTCGCTCCCCCCGGGCGACGAACGAGAAGCGCAGGACCGGCGTGCCTCCCGCCGACGTCGTGGCCCTTTCGACCGACTGCGCTCCGTCGGGAACGGGAAGCGCGGCGAGGACGGAAGCGGCGTCGGCCCGAAGGAGGACGGTCGCCACGAAGCAGAGCTCGATCATCCCGTCTTCCCCCACCCCGGCAGTGCGGCCGCCTGCCGGATCCATTCGGCCAGTTTCGCCTCGTCGAAGTCATCCTTGTGGATGTCGATCCATCGCGCGTCTCTGGCCTTGCCTCCTGACGGAGGGGGACGCAGCGAGGTGCCCTGGAAGAACGTCACCTTCACGTAGTTCGTGAAGGTATGGAAGCTCAGGAACCATCCCTGCCCCTCGATTCCGTAGAAGGGGGAGTTCCACTTGACCGCCTTGCGCACGCCGGGGACCGTACGCTCGACGAGTGCGTCGAGGCGGCGCCCGACGTCGCGTTTCCAGCCCGGCATGGCTCGGATATAGGCCTGCACGGGCGCGTCGCCGTCGGCCTTCGCGATCTGGGGGTTGCCGCCCGCAAGGAGCTTCGGTTTGGATCCGCGCGCCATCCGTCCTGCCGGCACTCCAGGCTCCACCTTGATCCGCGCGAGCGCCGCGAGCCCGGGAATCCGGTCGCGCTTGGACACCTCGATCCGCACGCCTCGTCCCTCGACGTACCGCGGCGCCGCGTCGATCGCGTCGAGGAGGGACTTGGGCAGTTTCGCAGCTCGCGCCGCGGCGACCGCTTTCTCGCCGAGCGCGAACGAGACGAGGAACCGACCCGACTGCGGGGTCATGTAGAGGATCACGCGATCGCCGTGGCGCAGGCGAACCCCCCAGCCGGCTTTATTGGAGGTGAAGCCCCAGACCGTGGCGAGCGGACGAGTCTGTTTCTCGACCGCAGAGATCAGGCCGGTCCACACGGCGTAGCTCTTCCCGAGGACCTCGCGGAGGTCCCGATCCGTCGGCTCGTGGGACTTGTCGTCGAACGCGCTGAGCGCCATCTGCGTCACCCCCTCCCCTTCGGCATGAGGTGCCGCGCGCTCTGGAACAGCGCCCGATCCGGGAGCCGGATCGCCGTGAGCACCCCCTGCGAAATCGTGTCGATGCCGATCGTCCGGCCGACGATCGACGGAAGCGGCCACCCCGAGTCGTCCAGGACGTAGTTGTTGTGGTGACCGTAGACGACGACGTCGTCGCCGTCGTACTCGTGGGGGAACTCCCTCGCGCCCCAGAGGAACGCTTCGCGATCCTGCCCTTCACAGCCCCGGACGGCCGGGTCGAGCCCTCCGTGGGCGAAGATCCCGTCGTCCGTCTTCCGGAAGACCTGAAGGCCTTCGAAGAACTCGACGTGGTCCGCGGGGAGGAGGTCGAAGAAGGCTCCGTAGGGCAGCTCGCATTCCCCGCCGAAGAGTGCGTGGCCGGCCTGGAGCGCGGCCTCGCGGAGGAGATCCGCCGCTTCGGTCGAGTAGCTGCGGATCGTGTCCAGTCCTTCCATGCCCAGAAGCCACGAATGGCGGCGAGGGTCCCGGAGAGTCTCGAGGAACCACTCTTCGTGATTCCCCATCAGGCACACGACCTCGGCGTCGGATTCGCGCCGGAACCGGAGGATCGCGTCGATGCAGCCCTTCGAGTCCGGGCCGCGGTCGATGTAGTCGCCGAGAAAGACGACGGTGTCGGCGGGACGCGCTTCACGACGGAGGTGCTCGAGCACCTCCACGAGGGCCGGGAGGTTTCCGTGAACGTCGCCGATGGCGTGGGTGGCCATTCGGCTCAGCGATCCGCGACGCCCAGCCACCGCAGCGCCTCCTCCGGGTCGTCGAACGCCTTGACGTTCATGCCTCGGTTGACGGCCACGGTCTCCCCGAACCGCTCGGGATCGAGCACCGGCGGTTTCAGGACGTAGGCGAATCGCGTGGCGCGGGCCACGCCACGATGCACGTATGCCGCGACCGTCTGCGCCGCGAACTCGCTGTACAGGAATCGCTCGATCGTCTCGGGGTTGCCGAGGATCTCCCGGCCGTCGAGGACGACCTTTCCCGTTCCGTGATCGGCCACGGCCTCGACCATCTGCACGAACGCGCGCTTGGCCTTCTCCAGGGTGAACTTCCCCGTGGCCACGACTTCGAGGATGCCCCCTTCCGCCCGAATTTCGAGGTTCATGCTCTTCCCGTCACCCGCGCCGCGATTCTCGCCTCTTCTGCCGGGGTCACGCCGGCGAATCCTACGCCCTTCGTCCTAGCATTGGCGCCCGCACCTCCTCCCCCGCGTATCCCCGGTGACTCTCGCCGACGATTGCGCAGCAACAGGAAGGAGAAGCCGATGGAACGACGAGCCCCCCGATTTTCTGCCGGTGTATTCGCGGTCGCCCTCGCGGCGCTGACCCCCGCATTCGCGGGCGCGACCTCCTCCAACGAGGCCGTCCGCTGGAACGCGGTCGCGTCCGACGTGCTCGCCGCGGCGCAGACCGACCCCCTCACCGAGTCCAGGATCCTCGCGATCCTGCACCTCGCGATCCACGATGCGGTGAACGCCGTCGAGCCGCGCTACGCGGCCTACCGCTTCGCGGCCCACGTCTCCGGCGCCTCCGCCGACGCCGCCGCGGCGGGAGCGGCGCACGCCGTCCTCGTCGCGCTCGTCCCGAACGGCAAGGCCCAATTCGACGTCGAGCTCGAGTACCTCCTCGCCCACCTCCCCGACGACCGCGCGGCGGCGAAGGGGCTCGAGGTCGGCCGCAAGGCCGCGGCCGCGATCCTCGCCGCGCGCCGGAACGACGGCGCCGACCGTCCCGTCGTCCGCGAGGCCGGGACCAGGCCCGGCGAGTACCGCCCGACGCCCCCGGACTTCACCCCCGCCGCGTTCGCGCAGTGGGGAAGCGTGACCCCGTTCGCGGTCCCCTCGCTCGACGCGTTCCGCCCGGCTCCGCCTCCCGCGGTCGGGAGCGCGGTCGCGCTCGCCGATCTCCGTGAAGTGAAGGACGTCGGCGCGCTGAAGGGGTCCTCGCGCGTCGCCGAGGAGAGCGAGATCGCGAAGTACTGGTACGAGAACTCGACGCAGGGCTGGACCCGGATCGCCCGCGTGATCGCGACCGATCGCGG
Organism: Candidatus Polarisedimenticolaceae bacterium; assembly: GCA_036376135.1. Lineage (NCBI taxonomy): Bacteria > Pseudomonadati > Acidobacteriota > Candidatus Polarisedimenticolia > Candidatus Polarisedimenticolales > Candidatus Polarisedimenticolaceae > Candidatus Polarisedimenticolaceae bacterium. The sequence continues at coordinate 6,510 of DASVAW010000082.1, forward strand.
GATGGACCTCCACGACGGCGCCCGCCTTCTCGCCGCCGTCAACGTCGCGATGGCGGACGGGTTCATCGCCGGCTTCGAGGCGAAGTACCGCTTCTATTACTGGCGGCCGGCGACGGCCATCCGCGAGTCGGGGGATCCGACCTGGGAGAGCTTCCTCTGGACCCCTCCCGTGCCGGACTACCCCTCGACCCACACCGTGCTGGGCGCTTCCGCGGCCGCCGCGATGCGCGGCGTCCTCGGGACCGACGCCGTCACGTTCTCCATGACCAGCGGCGCGCCGTACGCCGGGCTCGTCCGCGAGTTCCGCTCGCTCGCCGAGGCGGCGCGCGAGAACGGCCGCTCGCGGGTGCTCGCCGGCCTCCACTTCACCAGCGCCGTCGAGGCCGGGTACGCGCAGGGCGACCGCATCGGGACCCACGTCGCGGCGAACCTGCTGCGCCCCCTGCCGTCCCGCTGATCGGGGACTTCCGTTCGCGTCCGGAGGGCGGTCGTGCGACGATTCCGATCGTGCGCACGACCGCCCTTCTGCTTTCGCTCGCCCTCGCCTCTCCCGCCCTCGCCGCGCCGCTCGAGTCGACGCTCGGGCGGAACGAGACGCGGATCCTCTCCGCCCCCTTCGCGGTGGTTCCGGGGAAGTCGGTCCAGGACCTGAAGCTCGACGAACGCCTCGAGCGCCTGGGGTACACGCGCGTCCGGAACCGTCCCGACCGCCCCGGCGAGTATTTCCACGGCACCGACGTCTACTGGTTCTACCGGCGGCCCTGTCACGCGAACGGATCCGACCAGCCGGCGGCCCTGATCGGGCTCGACCTCGGCAAGAACGGCGCGATCGGGGGGCTGCGGTCCAACGGGCGAAGCCGTTCGTTCGAAGAAGGCGACGTCTGGCTCGAGCCCGAGATCCTCGCCGAATCCCTCGACGGCAAGCGCGCCGATCGCGTGAGGGTCGAGCTCGACCGGCTCCCCGAGAAGGTCTGGCGTCCGGTCCTCGCCGCCGAGGACGCCCGGTTCTTCGAGCACGGCGGGGTGGACCCGCGTTCGATCGCCCGCGCCGCCCTGAAGAACCTGCGGAAAGGGAAGGTCGCCGAGGGCGGGAGCACGATCACCCAGCAGCTCGTGAAGAACCGCGACCTCACCCCCGAGCGCACCCTGGGCCGCAAGGCGTCGGAGGCGATGCGCGCCCTCAGCCTCGAGGCCGAATACGACAAGAAGGAGATCCTCCAGGCCTACCTGAACACGATCTACTTCGGGCACGTCGACGCGATCGCGATCTACGGCTTCGGGACCGCGGCGCGCGCGTACTTCGGGAAGGACGCCGCCAAGCTCACCCTCGCCGAGTCCGCCGCGCTCGCCGCGATGATCCAGGGGCCGAACCGCCTCTCCCCGCTCAAGGACGAGAAGGCGCTGCGCAACCGGCGCGACTGGGTTCTCTCGCGGATGGAGGAGCTGGGCTGGGCGACGGGGGCCGAGGTCGCGATCGCGAAGGCCTCCGGGGTCGCGGAGAAGCCGACGAAACCCAAGGTCACCTCGCCGGGCCATCTCCTGTCGTGGCTGGGAACCGACGGCAAGCGCCTCGAGCAGGAGCGCGTCGAGGAGGGGAAGGGGTTCCTCGTCGAGACGACCGTCGATCCGGTCCTCCAGGAGGCGGCGGAAGGGGTCGTCGCCTCCCACCTCGACACCCTGCGCCGGCTCTACCCGCGTTTGAAGGGGGCGAAGCTCTCCTCCGCTCTCGTGGCCCTCGACGCCCGCACGGGAGCCGTCCTGGCGTACGTCGGCGGCGATCCCGACGACCGCGCGGGCTCGTTCGATCGCGCGCGCCTGGCCAAGCGCCAGCCGGGATCGGTCGTGAAGCCGTTCGTCGCCCTCGAGGCGCTCGACACCTGCGACGGGAAGACCCCGCTCACGGCCTCCAGCCGCATCCTCGACGAGCCGCTGACGATCGACCTTCCCAAGGGTCCGTGGGAGCCGAAGAACTTCGACGAGGAGTTCCGCGGGCCGGTGCTGCTCCGCGAGGCCCTCGCGGAGTCGCGCAACGTTCCGGCGGTGCGCATCGCGCGGCACTGCGGGTTCGATCGCGTGGCGGCGACCTTCCGCGAGGCCGGGCTCGATCTCCCCGCCTCCCCCCCGCCCTCGTTCGTCCTCGGCGCGATCGAGACCTCGCCGCTCGCGGTGGCGCGCGCCTACACCGTTCTCGCGACCCCGGGAAAGCGGCTCGAGCCTTACGCGTGGACGTACATGGAGACGCCGGGAGGGCGCTCGCTCGCGACGAAGAAGGCGGCGGCCCTCAAGGTCGCCGATCCGTCGTCGGCCTACCTCGTGCGCGACCTCCTGCGCAGCGCGGTCGAGGAGGGGACGGCGACTTCGGGGGCGCTCGAGGGGGTCGAGGTCGCCGCCAAGACGGGCACCTCTTCGGAGCTTCGCGACGCGTGGTTCGCCGGGGTCGCCGGATCCGTCGTGACCGTCGTCTGGGTCGGACTCGACGACGCCGGCAAGCTCGGTCTCACCGGCGCCGCCGCCGCAGGTCCCGTGTGGCACGACTTCATGGCCAAGGCGGTCCCCGCGCGCGCCGACCACGCCCTCGAGCGTCCCCGGGACGTGGTCGAGATGTGGGTGCAGGAGCGCACCGGGCTGCTCGTGCGCGAGGGGCGCCTCGGAGCGAGGGCGGAGCTCTACCGCAAGGGGACGCTGCCGCCGAAAAAGCGCTGGTGGAAGATCGACACGCCGATGGAGCCGATCGAGTAGGCGCTCACTCCCTCCACCGGTGCCGCTGGGCCTCCGGTGGGATCGTCCCGACGGAGAGGAACGCGCGGATCAGCGCCGCGTACGCTCCCGACTTCTTCATCCGCGCGAACATGTGGTCGTCGTCCGCGACGAACAATCGGCCGAACGGGTAACGCGCCGCCAGCGCGATCGACGTGCGCCAGTCGACGGTGTGGTCGGCGTGCGCGGCGACGACGAGAACCTCGGTGTCGAGACGGTGCGCCGGCCGCGAGTCGAAGCTCGGCGCCTCGATGGTCCCGGCGTCGAGCAGGTCGAGGAGCGGCTTCGCCGCACCCACGTGAACCTCGAGGTCGGGATGAACGCCCGGCCCGCGCAGCCGCTCGCGCTCCCCCGCCGGAACGGCGAACTCGTATTCCCGGACGCGGATCGCGATCCCGCGCGGGGAGTCCATCCGCTCGCGGATCGCGTCGACCTGGTACTCCTTGCGCAGCGCCGCGAGCTTCGAGTCGTCCCCGGCCTCGAGGACGCCGATCAGGGCGCTCCGCTCGGCGGCGAGGCGGTCGAGCGGGACGAAGAAGTTCTGGCGCTGGAGGAGCGCCATCGCCGTGTCGCGCAGCGCGGGGCGGCCCGCGAGGGCGCGGGTCAGCCGGTCCCGGTCGGCGGGAGCGAGCTCCGCCCAGAAGCGGTCCGTCGCGAGTCCCAGCGAGCCGACGCCCCACGGCTCGACCGTCGCCGAGGTGAACGCCCGCGTCACGTGCCGGCCGTGGCGCGCGAGGTACTGGTGCGCGAGGAGCGCGCCCCCGGAAGTCCCGAAGACGCCGACCTTCCCCTCGGGGCCCACGACCGCACGGCGCACGGCGTCCAGGTCCTCGACCCACTGCTCGGCGCGGAAGATCGTCCACGCCCTCGCCCAGTCCACCGAGCCGTCCGGACGCACGGCGCCCTGCTGGAACGCCTCGGTCGCCCCGCGCCCGTAGATCCCGACGACGTTGAACCCCGGGCCGAAGAACTCCTCCTGGATCGCCGCCACCCGACCCGGCGCGACGCGGAACTGCTGGCCGTCGGTGACGAACAGGACCGTGGGTTTCGCGGGGTCGTAGGGGGCGCCGAGCTCATACCCCAGATCCGCCTTCGCGGAGGCGGGGTCGGAGTGGTCGATCGGCACGGCCACGGCCGCGGCAAGGGCGAGAACCGTCGAGGCGAACATGCTCCCTCCTACGCTCGGGTATCCTCCCCGGATGACGATCGTACCGATCCTGCTCGGCGCCCTCTCGGTCGCCGTGACCTTCGACGACCTCCCCTGCAACCCTGCCGAGGGGGCGACGGTGGAACGCCAGAACTCCATCAACGGCGCCATCGTCGCGACGCTGAAGGAACGCTCCATCCCCGCCGTCGGGTTCGTGAACGAGTCCCGCCTGACCGACCGCGCGGTGCTCGCCTTGTGGCTCGATGCCGGGCTCGACCTGGGGAACCACACCTTCTCCCACCCGGACCTCCATCAGGTCGGCGCGGCGAAGTTCCTGGAGGACGTCGTCCTCGGCGACCGCGTCACCCGCGAGATGCTCGAGGCGCGCGGCCGGTCGATCCGTTGGTTCAGGCATCCCTTCCTTCACACCGGCCTCGACCTGGACACCAAGGGGCTCGTCGAGACCTTTCTCGCGGCTCGCGGGCTGAAGGTGGCGCCGGTGACGATCGACAACTCGGAGTGGATCTTCGCGCGCGCCTACCTCAGGGCCGACGAGGCGAAAGACGCCGCCGCGCGCGGGAAGATCGCCGACGCCTACGTCGCGTACATGGAGGCGAAGACCGACTACTGCGAGCGGCAGGCGCGGGCGCTGTTCGGCCGCGACATCCCGCAGGTGCTCCTCGTGCACGCCAACCGGCTCAACGCCGACCACTTCGGGCGCATCGCGTCGATGCTCGCGGCCCGCGGGTACACCTTCGTGTCGCTCGAGGCGGCGACCGCCGACGCGGCCTACGCGTCGAGGGACACCTACGTCGGCCGCGGCGGGATCACGTGGCTCCACCGCTGGGCGCTCGGCTCGGGGCGAACGGACGCCGTCGTGCCGAACGAGCCCGAGACCCCGGCGTGGATCCTGAAGGCGGCCGGCCTCGACGCCGAGTGAGGCTCAGCCCTTCTGGAACAGGGCGCAGACCGCCCCGGCGGGGTCCTGGATCACGCAGTAGCGACCCTGCGGCCCCATCGCTCCCGGCGGGCGGAGGATCTTCCCGCCCTTGGCGACCGCGCGCGACGCGGCCTTCGCGGCGTCGTCGACCGTGATGTAGACGAGCCACTGGGCGGGGAGCCCCGCGTTCGTGCCGCGGGCATGGCAGATCCCCGCCACGGTCTGCCCCTCGCCGGGCTCGTTCATGCAGAAGTCCTCGTACTCCCCCATGTCCACGCCCGTGGACGTCCAGCCCACGACCTCGGCGTAGAAGTCCCGGATCGCCGCGGCGTCCGGGACGGTCAGGTCGCACCAGGGAATGATGCCGATCTTCGACGCGGCGTCGCTCATGGGCCCCTCACGACGGCTGCTTGGCCATCTCCTCGATGAACTTCGAGGCCTCGGCGATCGAGGCCTCCATGTCCCGGACGAGACCGTCCACGTCGCCCTGCAACGAGCGCGCGGTTCCCTGGAGGGAGCCCAGGGCGCGGGCGTTGAGGTTGTGCTTCAGGAACAGCACCTGATCGTTCAGCTTGCGCAGGACCGGGTCCATGCGCGTCGCCGCCTTCTCCATGACCGCGACGACCTGGCCGTAGCGGCGCTGCGTCTCGCGCAGCTCGCGCTGGCTCTCCGCCCTGAGGTTGGCGTCGGTGAACTGCCCGAGCTCGGTCTCCCACTCCTTGAACAGCGACGTCGCGACGTTTCTCACCGCGCGGATCTTGTCGTTCACGTCGTCCGCTCGTTTTTTCGAGTCCTCGTATTCGCCGCGGAGCTTCTCGTATTTCGCCTCGAGCTCCCCGCCCCGGTAGCCGACGATCGACTGGAACTCCTGCAGCGCGTCGCGGAACTGCTGCTGCGCCTCCTGCTGCGCGTCGCGCGCCTTCTCGACGCGGCCGACGAGGACCTCGCGCTTCTCGACTCCGACCTTCTCGAGGGCCTTGTAATAGCTGTCGCGCGCCTTCTCGCACCCGGTCGCGAGGACGAGCGCCGCGACGCCCAGGATCGCCCAGAAACGAAGCATGGATGGACCTCCGGCGTGGAGGGCATGCTACAGGAGGTCGTCGAGGAGAAGAGAAGGCGGTGGAGGGGGCGTCCGGGGGGGAACCTCGCCCCCTCCACCGGGGCCTCGACGGGGGCCCCCCGTATTCGGGCGGTCGCCGGAGGGATGGCAACCGACCTGAACGTCGAAATTACCTCGAGCCGAGCTCGCCCACGGCGCCGGTGCCGTCGAGATTCTGGCCGCCGGCATCCACCGTGGACGGGGGCGAACCCCCTCCCGGCGTCGATTGCGGGTCGAGCAACGAGTCCGCGCCGGAGCATCCGGCCGCCAGGGTGAGGGCTCCGAGAACCACCGCCGCCAGCAACGTTTTTCTTCGCATCGCCGACCTCCCTCGCGTCTCGACGTTCAAGATGAGTCCCCCGGAATCGAAAACAAGACAGCCTTTCGTAAGCCGCACGGACAAGAAACGTCGTTGTCGGCTCCTGCGGCTACGTCGTTGAAACCGGAGCCGGTTCGCGGTATGAGCGGGGCATGTCCTCCGCTGGTCCGGCCCTCCTCGCGGTGCTGGCCGCGGCGGCGGCGCCCCCGGCCCTCCAGCCGGAGCGGCCCGTCGTCGAGCGCGTCGAGGTGCGCCGGATCCTCGTGACCGTGCGCCTCGACGCGAAGGGATCGGCCCCGCCGGACTCCTGCGACCGCTTGTCTGCGGAGGACCTCGAGGCGACGATCGCGGGGAAGCCCGTGAAGGTCGTCGCGGCCGATCGCGTGCCGCGGCCCAGGATGTACTGGCTCATCCTCGACACCAGCGGCAGCACCGCGGACCGCGGCCAGCGCAAACTCGCGAAGGAGGAGGCGGCGCGTTACGCCCGTGAGGTCCTCGTCCCGGGGCGCGATCGCGCCGCGGTTCTCACGATCGACGAGGACCTTCGCCTCGTGGAGCCTTCGAGCGACGACCCCGAAGCGATCGCCCGCGCCATCGAGGCGATCCCACCCGGAGCCCAAAGCCTCATCACCGACGCGCTCGACGAGGTGCTCGCACAGATCGCCGGCGATCGCCGCGAACACGTCGTCGTCTTCTGGACGGACGGCAAGGACGGCCTGAGCCTGCGGGCGATGCCCGCGCTGCGCCGACGCCTCGCGGCGGCTCCCAACGCGCGGATCTTCCCGGTCGTCGTCCAGGGAGACGCCGGAACCGGGTCGCGCCTCCCGCCGCAGCTGCTGTTCGAGCTCGCCGAAGCCACCGGCGGTCGCGTGTCGCTTTCGGCCGACCGTCGCTGGCTGGAGGTCCTCCGGAGCGCGGTAAAGCACCGATGGCGCGTCGCGGTGGAGGCGCCGGAGGGCACGCCGGAGCAGGCGCGCCCGAAGCTCCGTTCGAGGAACGCCTCCTGCGATCCCGCGATCGTCCCGGACGCGGACCCGCCGGGGGACCGATACGAAGGGCGCGCGCCCCCGGAGTGGGAGCGCGAGCACCGCCGCCAGCGCCGGCGCGACGACGACGCGAGCTGCCCGGCGGGGGACGGTGCATTCGGAACGGAAGGGGGCGTCGCCGGATGTGCGCTGGACGTCGTGCGGGAGCAGGGCATCCTCTACGCGCACGCAGCTCCGTACGAGGTCGAGACGCTCAGCCCGGCCCGTTTCGCGCTCCGTCGCTACTTCGTTCCCGCGTTCGATCCCGCGGATCTGGCCTCGGAACCGTGGACCCTCCTCGAGACGCTCGAGAGGTACCCGCTCGCCGAGACCGTGGACGACGACGGCGTCCCGCCAACCTCGCGGCACCCGCTGCTGGTGCACGCCCGGACCTTCTTCACGATCCAGGGAACGATCGCGCGCGCGCTCCGGGAGTCCCAGCCGGGCTGGCACGAGACGGCGCGGCGCCGGCTCGCCGCCGAAGCGGAGGCCGACGTCCCCGTCCTCGCCGAGGATCTTCAAGCGCAGGCGCCGTCCCTCTCCGCGGAGGACGCGCTCGCGGCCGCCGAGGCCTCGCCCTTCGGCCGCGCGGCGCGCGCCGCGATCGACAGCCCCAGCGACGCGGACCTGCGCAGGACGATCGGCGCCTGGCTCGGCGACATCTCGGCACGGGACCTCTTCGTGGGTTGGGAACGCGCGATGATCGATCGCCGGCTTCGCGGGGAGTCCGTCGCAGGTGCGTTCGAGTCGCGCTGGTCGGCGTTGCGACGGTGGTTCGCCCTTCCCGAGCACGCCCGCGCCATCGTCCCCCTGGTGCCGATGCGAGACCCGGCCCGCGACGTCGTCGGCTTCTGGAGGGTGTTCCTTCCGAGGGCGTACTGGATCTACGAGCGCCGCGAAGGCTCGCGGGGGGGGGACCCGATCCCTTACGACCACGTCCCGCCGCAGCCGCTGGGCTGGTGGCTGCTGGAATCGCTCCCCGTCGCACGGCCGGATCTGGCCGCGCAGCTTTCGGCCGGGAGCTGGAGCGTGGCCGAGCTCGACTACGCCCCCGCGGGACGGTTATGGAAGGAAGACCCGGCGCACCCCTACTCGAGCGCGGATGTCCTCCTGGTGCTCGCCTCCGGAGCCGACCGCCTGACGCTGCGGGCCCGCATCGACGAGGGGGCCCGTGGGCGCGCCCTCGTGACGCTCGACGCGGAGTGAGGCAGACTCCGCCGATGCGCCCCCGAGCCGCCTTCCTGTTCGTCCTCCTCGCCGTCGCCGACGCGCAGGCCGCGACGATCTCCGGGCGGGTCACGACCTCGGGAACCGGAGCCGCCGCCTCGGGACGGATCGTCTCCGCGACCCGAAGGTCGAGCGTCCCCCCGGGGGGGGCCGGAGCCTCCATCCCGGTCGAGGTGAACGCCACGACCGACGGGAACGGGAATTACGTCCTCTCCATCCCCGACGGCACTCCCGGGGCCGCGGAGATGCTCGTCTACACGCGCAGCACCCTCCACTTCAACGAGCTGTTCGGCGGCGTCGACTCCTCCGCGAACGTCCCGACCGTGGGCGACACCTCGAACCCGGCGGTCGTCGCGGTGGATGGAACGGGGACGGCGACGGGGATCGACTTCGTCCTCGACTCGAATCGTGCCGATGCGATGGTGACGATGCGCGACGGGGTCACCCGGCTCGCGACGACCTGGTGGCGACCGGCGCGGACGGGAACCTGGCCGACGATCGTCGTGCGCACGACCTACGACAAGGAGGGGCTGACCCCCGGGCAACCCGACTTCTGGATCCCCGCGGGGTACGCGATCGTCGCTCAGGACACGCGCGGGCGCTACGCGTCGGAAGGGATCTGGAAACCGTTCCGCGACGACGGCTGGGGCGCGAACCGGGACGGCTACGACACGATCGAGTGGGTCGCCGCGCAGCCCTGGTCCGACGGGCACGTCGGAACGTACGGCGGCTCGGCGCTCGGCATCGTCCAGTACATGGCCGCGGGCGCCGCGCCGCCGCACCTCGACGCGGCCTGGGTCCTCGTCGGCGCGCCGCAGGCCTACCACCACATGGTTTTCCAGGGCGGGAGCTACCGGAAGGAGCTCGTCGACAACTGGCTCGACGGGCAGGGCGGCTCGTCCATGAAGGACGAATACCGGCAACACCCCAACGACGACGCGTATTGGGCGGTGCAGGACCTGTTCACCCGACTCGACGTCGCGCGCACGCCGATCTACCACGTCGGGGGCTGGTACGACATCTTCGACGAAGGCACGGTGCGCGCGTTCTCGGTGCTGCAGGATCAGGCGGCCGCCGGCGCGCGCTGGAACCAGAAGCTGCGGATGGGGCCGTGGACGCACGGCACGATCGGGCTGAACGTCGCGGGGGACGCGACCTACCCCTTCAACGCCCTCGACGGCGACCCCCAGAACGCCGATCTCCTGCGGTGGTTCGACTTCTGGCTGAAGGGGAAGGACACCGGAATCCTCGACGAGCCGCCGGTCCGCGCCTACGCCATGGGACCGCAGGGGCTGCAGCAGACCGCGGTCGGGAACGTCTGGCGGACGTACGCCTCCTGGCCGCCGGCGGCGGCGCGCACGAAGTACTACCTGCAGCGCCGGGGCGGCCTCGCGACGACGCTCCCCGCGTCGAACGGCGGATCGGACGTCTTCACCTACGACCCGCTCGACCCGGTTCCCACCGTCGGCGGCCCCAACCTGACGATCCCCGCGGGCCCGTACGATCAGACCGCCGTCGAGGGGCGTGCCGACGTGCTCGTCTTCACCTCGGACCCGCTTTCCGCTCCGGTCGAGATCGCCGGAAACGTCCGCGCCCGGCTGTACGCGTCGTCCTCGGCGACCGACACCGACTGGACGGTGAAGCTGGTGGACGTGTACCCCGACGGGTCGGCGCTGTCGGTGACCGACGGCGTGTTGCGCGCGCGCCACCGGAACGGGTTCGAAGGCGAGGAGCTCATGACTCCCGGGACCGTCTACACGTTCGACGTGGATCTCTGGACGACGAGCCTCGTCTTCGGCGCGAACCATCGGATCCGGCTCGAGGTCTCCTCCTCGAACGACACGCGCTTCGATCCCAATCCGAACACCGGGCACCCGTTCCGCGCGGACACGCAGAAGCAGGCGGCGACGAACACCGTGTGGCACGACCCGACGCGCGCCTCCTACGTCGAGCTCCCCGTCGTCGACCCCTCCTCGGTATCCGGTTGCGCCACGCAGACGTCGGTCGGCGGGCTGCGCGTCGACCGCGCCGCGGGGACCGCGGTGACGTTGAGCTGGAACGCGGCGGGCCCCGACTCCTGCCTGGGCGAGTACCGGGTGTTCGGCTCGAACGACCCGACGTCGTGGGCGCGCTTCGCCCGGAACCCGCTCGCACGCACCGGAGCGACGACGGAGACGCTCGACGCGCCGTACGCCTATTACCTCGTGATCGCGGGGGGAACCAACGGCGCCAACGGGCCCAGGAATTAGGGACAGCAACCTTTCAGATGGGGACAGTCACCGTATTCGAAAATGGGGACAGTCCCTGTTTTCCCGG
>DASVAW010000083.1 GCA_036376135.1 Candidatus Polarisedimenticolaceae bacterium
ACATGGCGCAGCTCTTCAAGATCAAGACGATGCTGGACGACGTCGTGGCGTTCATCCAGCAGGTCTACCTCCCCGACGTCTGCGCGATCGGGGCGCTCTACGCCAACTGGCTTCCCTACGGGAAGGGCGTCACCAACTACCTCGCCGTCCCCGACCTTCCGCTCGACACCAAGGGCACGCAGTTCGATCTTCCCGGCGGGACGATCTTCGACGGCGACCTCGGCACCTACAAGCCGATCACCTCGTTCCAGGACCCGTACTTCCGCGACAACGTGACCGAGAACATCGAGCACGCCTACTACGACGGGAACTGGACGAAGCACCCGTGGGAGTCCGAGACCGTTCCCAAGCTCGTGGACTACGACGCGAACGGCAAGTACTCCTGGGTCAAGGCCCCCCGGTTCATGGACAAGCCAACCCAGGTGGGTCCGCTGGCGCAGGTCCTCGTCGGCCTCGCCTCGGGTCACGAGCTCACGAAGAAGTGGGGCACCTACGCGCTCGACACCGTCTCCGCGGTGGCGGGGACGAAGGTCGGCCCCGGCGCGCTGCACTCCACCCTCGGCCGGCACCTCGCCCGCGCGATCCGGTGCGCCACGATCTGCGACCTCGCCCAGAAGCACTGGGAGCTTCTCGTGAACAACGTCGGCAAGGGCGACACGGCGATCTTCACGCCGTTCACCTTCCCGAAGGGAGAGCAGCAGGGCTTCGGATTCCACGAGGCGCCGCGCGGCACGCTGTCCCACTGGATCGTCATCAAGGACGGCAAGATCAAGAACTACCAGGCCGTCGTCCCGACGACGTGGAACGCCGGGCCGCGCGACTCCAAGGGGATGAAAGGCCCGTACGAGGCGTGCCTGATCGGCAATCCGATCGCGGATCCCGAGAAGCCCCTCGAGGTGCTGCGCACGATCCACTCCTTCGATCCCTGTCTCGCGTGCGCCGTCCACACCGTCGATCCCGAGGGTCGCGAGATCGCGCGGGTCAAGGTTCTCTGATGAGCGAGGTCGCGATCCTGGGGCTGGGCAACATCCTCATGCAGGACGACGCCTTCGGCCCCCACGTCATCCACGCGCTCGAGGCGGGTTTCCGCTTTCCCGAGGGCGTCGACGTGCTCGAGCTGGGGACCCCGGGATTCGACCTCGTGCCTTACATGACCGGGCGGCGCGCGGTGATCCTCGTCGACACGGCGATCACCGACGGGCCGCCCGGGACGATCAAGCTCTACCGGCGCGACGCCCTTCTCAAGGTCGCGCCCTCCCCCAGGCCCAGCGCCCACCAGCCCACCGTGCTGGAGACGCTGCTGTCGCTCCAGTTCTCCGGCTCCTGCCCTGAAGAGGTCCTGCTCGTCGGCGTCGTGCCGAAGTCGTGCGAGAAGGGAACCTCGATGTCGGCCGAGCTGCACGCCGCGATCCCCGAAGCCTGCGAGGAAGTCGTCAAGGAACTCGCACGACTCGGCATCGAGGCGGAGCGTCGCTCGGTCCCTGCCTCCTCTCAGGTCTGGTGGGAAACCGCCTGAGCCGTCCCGGATTCCTGGAGCGCGCCGAGCCGTGGCTCGTCCACCTCGTCGCGCTCCACACGCTGGCGGTCGGCGTGGTGCTCTTGTTCGCCACGGAATGGGGCCTCCGTTTTGGCGGATGGAGCACCGCGCCGCCCCCCTTTTTCCCTCGTCAGGGGGGCGCCTTCCACCTCATCGCGGCCTTCGCCTACGTCTGGGAGTACCGCCGCCACGGAACCGTGAACGTGCTCCTCTGCGCGAAGGGGATCGCGACGGTTTTCCTCGCCTCGCACAGCTTCGGCACGGACGTGCCGTGGCTGATCCCCTTTTCCGCGGTGAGCGACGGGGCGATGGGGATCGCGGTGGCGTGGGTGCGGGCGAGGGTCAGGGCGTCCCGACCGGCGTGACCGTCTCTCCCCCGGCCCGCCGCTGCTCGGCGAGGACGTCGTAACGGTCGAGGATGTGGTCGATGCCGAACTTGAGCGGCATCGTGACGTAGTCCTCGATCTCCTCCCTCAGATCCGCGGCTTCCGGTTCCTCGAGGATCTCCTCCGCCGCGATCCGGCCGACGGTCTCGACGGCATCGCAGACCTCCGCCGCCGGGAACCCCGCCGCGAACCGTCGATCCGCCAGCTCCTCGCAGAACGCGAAGAAGATGCCGCGCTCGCGGGTGCGGATGGCGTTCATGAGCGCGTGGAGCGCCTGGCCGTGTTGCCACTGCGGAGGGTCGTGGACCAGGCGCTGGTAGGTCGGGAACCGCTCTCCCGCGCGGGGCCCGTACATGAGATCGGTCAGCCGGGAGACGATCTGCTTCTCGCGCTTCTCGAGCATCGCGTAGATACGGAGGTTCGGACCGACGCGCAGTCGGCGCATCGCCCAGTGGTTGCGGCGGTGCCACTCGATCGGGTCCATCTCGAGGTTCTCGATCAGGAACGGCATCCGGCGGAGGATCTCGAGGCGTTCGCGGGGCGCCCAGCCCAGAAGCGACCGCGTGCGGGCGGCGTTCACCGCCATCACCCTGTCGATGTATTTCGCCATCCAGGGGCGCTCGAACGGACGGTGTCCGCCGAGCCGTCCCGCGAGGTCCCGCACCCACATCCCCGGGCCGCACAGGGCCTTGGGGATGTGGATGGGTTCGCCCCCGTGGCGCCGGCCGTGCAGCGCGACCGCCTCGAACAACGCGTCCTGCGAGGTCGCGCCGTCCCCCGAGGCGATCACGACCCCGCGGGGCGCGAGCACCTCGAATCGATCGAAGACCCGACGGAGCATCGGGGGGATCTCGCGGACGTGGAGATACGGGAGCCCCGTCCGGCCCCGGCCCGCGACCAGGCGCCGGTTCCAGTTCCTTCCCGTCCAGGTCTCCATCAGCGCGAACAGCGGCGGGTACTCGCACCAGTCCGAGAACAACGCCGCGAATCGCACGATCGACGACTTGATGGCGCCGTCGTATTCGCCGAGCATCCGCTCGCCGGCGGCCTTCGTGACGGAGTAGATCTCGACGCCGTCGGGGGGGCTCGTCTCGTCGAGGACCTTCCCCGGATCCGGAAATCGGCTCACCGCGAGGGAGGAGGAGAAGACGAAGTTGCGGATCCCCGACTCCTTCGTCGCCTCGAGGACGTGCCGCATCCCCTCGACGTTCGTCCTCCAGTACAGGGGGTCCTGCTCCCCCGTGAAGTCGTAATACGCCGCGAGGTGGACGACCGCGTCGACGGGGCCGTGGGCGACGATTCGCCGGAACGCGGCGCGCACCGACTCCCAGTCCGTGATGTCGGCGTGCAGCCACCGGACGTTGGAGTGCTCCGGGACGCCGGCCCGGGACTGCGAGCGCCTCGACAACCCGTACAGGACGCAGTCGCCCCGCGCGGACTCGATGACGTGTCGACCGACGAACCCCGACGCGCCCGTCAGGATCAGCGAGCGCGGACGCATGGCAGCATCCTCCGAGGGCCGACGGCAGTGTAGCGCTTTCGGCTCAGCAAATCCTCGGCAGCTGCTCCCCGGAGAGGAGGTCCACGACGCGGTCGCCGCCGACGCGACTGCGCAGCACGACCTGCCCCGCGGGCCCGTCGGTCACCTCCCCCACGATCGCCGATTGCCCTCCGAACTCGTCGGCGCACATCACGGCGAGCGCCTCCTCCGCGCGCTCCCGCGCGACGATCGCGAGGCACTTCCCTTCGTTCGCGACGTAGAGCGGGTCGAACCCGAGGATCTCGCACGCGCCCCGAACCTCGTCCCGGACCGGAATCCGGCGCTCGTCGAGCCGGATCCCCACGCGGGCGGACTTGGCGATCTCGTTCATCGCCGAGGCGACCCCGCCGCGGGTCGGATCCCGAAGGACGTGGACGTCGTCGCCGAGCGCATCGAGCAGGCGGGCGACGAGCCGGTGCAGGGGCGCCGAGTCGGTGACGATCGCCGTCTCGAACTCCAGTCCCTCGCGCACCGAGAGGATCGCGATCCCGTGGTCGGCGATCGGCCCGTTGATCAGGACGACGTCGCCCGGCCGCGCGCGCGCGGGATCGATCGAGATCCCCTTCGGCACGAGCCCGACCCCCGAGGTGTTCACGAACAGGCCGTCCCCCTTCCCGCGGTCGACGACCTTGGTGTCCCCCGTGGCGATGGGCACCCCCGCCGCCGCCGCCGCGGAACCCATCGAGCGGACGACGCGCCACAGGTCTTCCATGCGCAGCCCCTCCTCGACGATGAAGCCGCAGGAGAGGGCGAGCGGAGACGCCCCGCACATCGCGAGGTCGTTCACGGTCCCGTGAACGGCGAGGGAGCCGATGTCCCCTCCGGGGAAGAACATCGGACTCACCACGTACGAGTCGGTGGAGAACGCCAGGCGCGCGCCGCCGAGGTCGAGGACCGCGCCGTCGTGGAGCCGCGCGAGCGCGGGGTTGTCGAAGGCCTCGAGGAACATCCCCTCGACGAGGCGCTGGGAGAAGCGCCCCCCGCCCCCGTGCGCGAGGAGCACGTGCTCGTGTTCGGTCGCGGGGATGGGGCAGGCCAGGTGGCGAAGGGCCTCGCCCGGGTGCCGCTCGCTCATGAACGGGCCCTCGCGTAGGAGAAGTACGCCGAACACGCCCCCTCGGTCGAGACCATCGGCGCGCCGAGCGGGTGATCGGGGGTGCAGCGCGTGCCGAACGCGGAGCACTCCGGAGGCTTCTTGCGTCCCTGGAGGATCAGCCCCGCGATGCACTCGGCGTTCTCGTCGGCTCGGACCGACTCGACGTCGAAACGCGTCACCGCGTCGAACGCCGCGTACGCGGGTCGCAGCTTGTACCCGCTCGCGGGGATGAAGCCGACGCCGCGCCAGGCGCGGTCTCCGACCTCGAAGACCTCGTGGACCGTCTCGATCGCGTGGCGGTTCCCCTCGCGCTGCACGGTCCGGGCGTACTGGTTCTCGACGCCGTGGCGCCCCTCCTCGAGGGCGACGACCACGCGGTAGACCCCCTCGAGCAGGTCGAGCGGCTCGAACCCCGTGACGACGATCGGGATGCGGTACTTCTCCGCGATCGGCTCGTACTCCTCGAATCCCATCACGGTGCAGACGTGCCCCGCGGCGAGAAAGCCCTGGACGACGTTCCCGGGTGCGGAGAGGATCGCCTCCATCGCCGGCGGCACGAGGACGTGGGAGCACAGGACCGAGAAATTCGCGACGCCGGAGAGCTTCGCGACCCGCACCGCCATCGCGTTCGCCGGTGCGGTCGTCTCGAACCCCACCGCGAAGAAGACGACCTGCCGGTCCGGGTGCTTGCGCGCGAGCTCGACGGCGTCGAGCGGCGAGTAGACGACGCGCACGTCTCCACCCGACGCTTTCACCCGAAGCAGGTCGTCGCCGGTCCCGGGCACGCGGAGCATGTCGCCGAAGGAGGTAAAGATCACCTCGGGCCGGCGCGCGATCGCGACGGCGCGATCGATCATCTCGACCGGCGTCACGCAGACGGGGCACCCGGGGCCGTGGACGAGCGTGACCTGCTCCGGGAGCATCCGGTCGAGACCGAACTTCATGAACGTGTGCGTCTGGCCGCCGCAGATCTCCATCAGCGTCCAGGGGCGCGTGACCTTCCTGCGCAGCAGCTCGAGGAAGCGCTTCGCCTCCGCCTCGCCGCGGTATTCGTCGACGTACTTCATGGACGCTTCTCCCCGAACTCCTCGAGCTCCCCCATCTCCTCGAGGAACTTGAAGACCTCCCCCGCTTCCTTCTCGTCGATGCGGCTGATGGCGAAGCCGACGTGGACGAGGACGTAGTCGCCCACCTTCGCTTCGGGGACGTAGGCGAGGCAGATGTCCTTCACGATTCCCGCGAACGACACACGGCCCATCGGCATCGTGTCGACCGTCGCGGGGTCGATGGAGACGACTTTTCCCGGAACGCCGAGGCACATGGCGTCAGACCTCCTGCAGGCGCCGGGCGGCGACGACCGCCTGACCCAACGCGAGACCGCCGTCGTTCGGCGGGACGTGTTTGTGGAGCAGGATCTCGAACCCTTCCGCTTCGAGCGCCCGCGCGGCCCGCTCGGCGAGGGTGCGGTTCTGGAAGCAGCCTCCGGTGAGGGCGACGCGCGGTTCGGCCACGGCGCGGGCGACCTCGACGATCGCCGCGACGAGAGCGGCGTGGAAGCGGGAGGCGACGACCCGGGCCTCCGCGCCCGCGGCGACGTCACGGACGATCTCCGCCACGAGCGGCCGCCAGTCGAGCTCGAGGCGGCCGTCGCCCGACACGACCGGAAGCGCGTAGGGCCGCGACGCGACGTCGGTCGCCGCGGACTCGAGGAGCATCGCGGCCTGGCCCTCGAACGCGCTGCGCTGGCGGATCCCGGCCAGCGCCGCGACTGCGTCGAACAGCCGGCCCATGCTCGAGGTGGTGGGCGTGTGAAGCCCGCGCTCGAGCTGACGCGTGAGCAGCCGCCGTTCGGCCTCGGTGAAGTCCGTGATCGTCGGCGGAGCGGGGTCTCCCAGCGCCCAGAGCAGCGCGAACGCCACCCGCCGGGGCTCGCGCGCGGCGGCGTCTCCCCCCGGGAGCGGGAAGGGACGCAGCGACGCGACGCGACGGTACCCCGCGGCGTCTCCCAGCAGGAACTCCCCCCCCCAGATCGTCCCGTCGTCGCCCAGGCCGGTTCCGTCCCAGACGACGCCGAGGGCGCGACCGTCGACGCCGTTCTCGGCGAGACACGACGCCAGGTGGGCGTGGTGGTGCTGGACCGCGAAGACGGGAACCGACGGCAGGCGCCCGGCCGGCGTCGCCGCCTCCCGCGCCCAGCGCGAGGAGGCGTAGTCGGGGTGGAGGTCGCACGCGATCGCTTCCGGGCGGACGTCCCAGAGCCGCAGGAAGTCGTCCGCGCAGCGTTCGAACGCCGCGAGCGCCTGAGGCGTGTCGAGATCGCCGACGTGTTGCCCGAGGAAGACGCGAGGGCCGAGCGCGAGCGCCACCGCGTTCTTCTGGTGCGCACCGACGGCGAGCACCGCCGGAAGGGAGCTCGGAACGGCGACGGGGAGCGGGGCGAATCCTCTCGCGCGGCGCAGAACGCGCGTCTCGCCCCTCAGCACCCACGCGACGCTGTCGTCGGCGTGCCGCGCGATCGGCCGGTCATGGACGAGGAAGACGTCGGCGATCCCGCGGAGGCGGTCGAGCGCCTCGCTCTCCTCGGTGCAAATCGGTTCATCGCTGAGGTTTCCGCTCGTCGCGACGACCGGGGCTTCGTACGCGCGAAGGAGCAGGTGGTGCATCGGCGTCGCGGGGAGCATGACCCCCAGCGTCGTCATGCCCGGCGCCACGTTGCGGGCCACCCGGGCCGACGCGTTGCGACGCAGCAGGAGGATCGGGGCGGCGGCGCCCGCGAGGGCGGCTTCCGCCGCGGCGTCGGTTTCGGCGAGCTCCCGCACGGCGTCGAGGTCCCGGGCCATCAGGGCGAACGGCTTCTCCTCGCGGCGCTTGCGCTCGCGCAGGCGGCCGACGACCCCTTCGTCCGCCGCGTCGCACAGGAGCTGGAAGCCGCCGAGTCCCTTCACCGCCACGATCCGCCCGTCGCGCAAGGCGCCCGCCGCGGCGTCGATCGCGCCGCCTCCGGCGGCGAGCGCGCGGCCGTCGGCGTCCCGGAGCACGAGCGTCGGCCCGCACGCGGGGCAGGCCACGGGCTGCGCGTGGAACCGGCGGTCGGCGGGGTCCTCGTATTCGCGACGGCAGTCGGGGCACAGCGCGAACGCCGCCATCGTGGTCCGGGGGCGGTCGTACGGCAGCTCGCGAACGATCGTGAACCTCGGCCCGCACCGGGTGCAGTTGGTGAAGGCGTAGCGGTGGCGACGCCCCGCGGGGTCGAGCACCTCGTCGAGACAGTCGGGACAGGTCGCGAGGTCGGCGAGCACCGCCACGGTCTTCGTGCCGACCTGCTCGCTGGTCCGGATCGAGAAGGCGGAGCCCCCGTCGACCTCGACCCAGGTCGCCGCGATCGACTCGATGCGCGCGTTCGGCGGCCCGCCGGCGGTCAGGTCGCGCTCGAACGCCTCGATCGCGGATGCGGGCCCCTCGACCTCGACGAACAGGCCCCGGGCGTCGTTCTGCACCCAGCCGGACAGACCGCGCAGGGTCGCCTCGCGGTAGACCCAGGGACGGAATCCCACCCCCTGGACCGCGCCGCACACCTCGAATCGCCTGCGGCGGGAGACGGGCGCGGCGGCGGGGGCTCGCGTCACGGCCGACTCAGGAGGGGTGGACGTGAGGGTGCGGACGGAGGTGGGCGTGCGCGCGGGGCTTGACGAGCAGCTCCTCCCGCCGCGCCTCGAGCCACTTCAGCCAGCGCTCGAATCCCTCGCCGGTGCGCGCGGAGACGACGAACACCTTCGGGTCGGGCATCACGCGACGGATCGCGTCCTCGATCGCGGCGACGTCCACCTCGAGGTGCGGAACGAGGTCGTGTTTGGTGATCAGCACGAGGTCGGCCTTGTGGAACATCGTCGGGTACTTGAGGGGCTTGTCCTCCCCTTCCGTCACCGACAGCGCGACCACGTTGAACGCCTGTCCGAGGTCGTACACCGCCGGGCAGACGAGGTTTCCGACGTTCTCGATGAAGAGGTACTCGACGTCGCGCCACGGGAACTGGTGGAGCGCGTCGTGGACCATCCTCGCGTCGAGGTGGCAGGCGGTCCCCGTCGTGATCGCCAGCGACGGGATCCCCGCGCGGTTCAGCCGGAGGGCGTCGCGGTCGGTCGCCAGGTCGGCGGTGATCGCGCCCAGCCGGAAACGTTGCGTGAACGCGGTCGCGGTGCGCTCGAGGACGGCCGTCTTCCCCGCTCCCGGCGAGCCCATCAGGTTGATCGCGAGCACGCCGCCTTCGGCGAAGTGCGCGCGGTTGTGCGCGGCGGTCCGGTCGTTCTCGACGAGAATCTTCTGCTGGATCTCGACGGGAACGAGTTCGTGGTCGCCGCAGCCGCAGCTGTCGCACATGGTCAGTCCACCTCCATCTCGAGCCGTTCGAGGACGATCTCGTCCCCCGCGATCAGTCGGGCCCCGACCGCGCAGTCGGGACATTGCAGGAAGTCCCCGCGGTGCACCTCGCGCGAACATTGCGGGCAACGGTAACGCGCCGGGACCCGGACGATCTCGAGGGCCGCCCCTTTTGCCACCGTCGGCTCGCGGTAGACGTCGAAGGCGGTCGCGAGGAGCTCGGCCTCGACCCCGGCCAATTCGCCCAGCCGCAGGGTGACCTTCTGCACCGAGGTCGCCTTGTGGGCGCGCGCCTGGGATTCGACCTGCTCGAGCAGGGCCTGGACGATCGAGGTTTCGTGCATCGGGGCCTTTCCGTATCGGACCCCGAGATTTTGCACGATCCGTACCGCCCCGCCGACGACCTAAATCACGCTCCTGGGCGCCTTTCCGGCGCAATTCGTGCGTGGCCGCAGCCGCCGGCCGAAAGAATCTCGCTGCGCCGCGGCATCGGCCCACATGGCGATTCCGGCCGGACGCAACGATTGCGGTGTCACGGGGCCGGGAATCGGACCCGCACGCCGATGCACGCGCCCGGGAGCGACTCCACTCGCGTCTCCTCGACGCGGACCCCGGCCTCGGCCAGGGTTCGCCGACACTCCGGCCAGAGGCTCCTCGGCACGATGACCTCCAGGATCCCCGGTCGGGACTCCGGTTGCGGCCTCGCACCCTGCCGTCGGAGCGCATCCTCGAGGGGACCACGAGCGATCGCGACGTCCGACGACACTTCGACGAACTCCACGACGCCGCAAGGTTCGTCGCCGAGGCCGGCACCGGCGCGCGCGGCGAGGTTCTCGTCGCGCTCGGGCGTCGCTTCCCGTGCCGAGGACGCCTTGGCCGTCGGGCGGGGCGCGGTGGTTTCCTCTCGCCGGAAGGAGTCGAGGACGCGCTCCCGCACCTCGGGCTCGAGCGCCGGGGCGTGCTTCGCCTCGGCGTCCCTCGCGGCGCCTTCCGTCGCGATCACCTCGGGCTCCGGCAGCGGCTTCGGCTTCGGCTTCGGCTTCCGCAGCGGCGGCGGCGGCGGTGTCGGCGGCGGCGGCGCGGCCTCGGGGGATCGCACCTCGGCGCTCGGAGCCTGCGGTCTGGGTGCTTCGGGCCCCTGGAGGTACCACGCGGTGGCGACGAGCCCCGCCGCGGCGAGCGAGGCCGCGGCGCCGAGCCACGCGCGACGCCCGGACGCGGGGGGGAGGATCGAGGACGCGATGCGCTCGCGAAGTCCCTCCGGAAGCTCCGGAGCGCCCAGCTGCGCCGATGCGTCGACGATCCGGCGAAGGTCCTCGAGGGTCGCGCGGCAGCTCTCGCACCCGGCGAGGTGAGCCTCGACGCGCGCGCGCTCCTCCGCCGTCGCCTCGCCGTCCAGGTGCGCGGAGAGGAGCTCGACCGGGAGGTGATCGGTCGCGCTCATCGCGAGCCTCCTTCCACGCAGTCCTTGAGCGAGCCCCGGGCGCGGGCCAGGCGCGAACGCACGGTACCGAGCTCGATCCCGAGAACGCGCGCGATCTCCTCGTACGACAGCTCCTCGGCGTCGCGCAGCGCGACCACCGCCTTCCAGGTCGCGGGGAGCTTCTCGAGGCAGTCCGCGAGGCGACGCAGGAGCTCTTTCGACTCGAGGGCGCGCAGCGGCGTCTTCGCCTCCGAGGCGGCCAGCTCCGGCACCCCGTCGCCGTCGATCGGATCCGACGCGCGCGCGAGCCGGACCGAGGCTCGGTTCAGGTGGTTCAGCGCGCGGGTGACCGCGATGCGATGGAGCCACGTGGAGAACGCCGCGTCCCCGCGGTAGTCCGCGATCGAGCGATGCGCGGTGAGGAAGGTCTCCTGCACGACGTCCTCCGCGTCTTCGCGGTGCCGCACGATCCGCGCGACGACCGCCCAGACGCGCGGGAGATGGAGTCCGACCAGGCGGTCGAACGCGCCGCGGTCCCCCTCGCGGGCGCGTCGGACCAGGGCTTCCTCGATCGGGGCCGGCTCGGGGTCGGGATCCTCGGAGGCGCTTCGCACGGGGACGAGCATGCCACGGTCCCTCCGAAGGGTTGGACCGGGGCGCGCCGGGGAAGTTCCCTCTGGTACGCTTCGCGCGCATGAACCCCGCCGAGAGCAGGGCCCGGGCGCTGCGCGACGCCGGATTCCGCGGCGAAATCCGGACGGAGGCGCCGCTCGCCCCGTTCACGACGTGGCGGATCGGGGGTCCCGCCGAGCTCCTCGCCACCCCCGACGACCCCATCGACCTCGTCCACGCCCTGAAATGGGCCGCGGCATCGGGGACGCCGTGGCGGATCCTCGGAAACGGCTCGAATCTGCTGATCCGGGACGAGGGGGTGCGCGGTCTCGTCCTGCGCGTACGCCGGACCCTCGACGGGATCCACGTCGAAGGGACCAGGGTCGTCGCGGGGGCCGGAGCCTCGTTCCCCGCCGTGGCGAACGCCGCGGCGCACCACGGGCTCGCCGGGCTCGAGTTCGCCGCGGGGATTCCCGGCTCGGTCGGCGGGGCGGTCGTCATGAACGCGGGGTGGCACCAGTACGAAACGGGGAACGTCGTGCTCCGCGTGGACTTCCTGACCCCGGACGGCGAGCGCGAGCTCTGGCCTCGCGAGCGCTGCGCCTTCGGCTACCGGACGAGCGCGTTCAAGGGCCGCGCCGGAATCGTCCTCGAAGCGACCTTCGGCCTCGCCCAGGACGACCCCGAGGCCGTGCGCGCCCGTCTCGACCAGTTCGCGGCGTCGCGCAGGCAGAACCAGCCGACCGAGTTGCCGTCCTGCGGCTCGGTCTTCCTCAAGCCGCCCGGCGACTTCGCGGGGCGCCTGATCGAGGCGGCCGGCCTCAAGGGCGCGCGCGAGGGGGGCATCGAGGTCTCCACCAAACACGCGAACTTCTTCGTCAACGTCGGCGGCGGCACCGCGCACGACGTGCTGGCGCTCGTCGCCCGCGTGGAGCGCGAGGTGAACGAGCGGTTCGGCGTGAAGCTCCAGCGCGAGTTCGAGGTCTGGTAGCGCGCGCTCAGATCTCCCGCCAGAGGAACTCCGCCCGGGCCATGCGACGCAGGAGCTTCTCCCGACGGGCCGCGGCGGTCCGGCTTCCCGTCGACGGATTCCACCCGTCCGGGTTGGGTAGCGCCGCCGCGAGCGCGGCCGCCTCCGGCTCGTCGAGCTCCGCCGCGGGCTTGCCGAAGTAGCGGCGGGCGGCCGCTTCCGCGCCGTAGACGCCGGGACCGAACTCGACCACGTTGAGGTAGACCTCGAGGATCCGTCGCTTCGGGAGGGCCGCCTCGAGCTGGCGGGTCAGGATGGCTTCCTTGACCTTCCGGAGCGGGTCGCGGGAGGGCGAAAGCCAGAGGTTCTTGGCCAGCTGCTGGGTGATCGTCGAGGCGCCGCGCGGGAGCTCGCGGTCGTCCAAGGCCTCGCGGAGCGCGACCTTCATCTCGGCGACCTCGAATCCGTGGTGCGAGAAGAAGTTCACGTCCTCGCCCACGAGCACCGCGCGCTTCAGGTGCGCCGAGATCCGCGAATAGGGCACGACCCGCCGGTCGACGTCGGCGCGCATCCCCGCCTCGCGCCGCCGGTCCTTCCAACGCTCGATGAACGCGGTGGTGGTCGGGTCTTCGCGGCGAAGCGCCGCCACGTCGGGCCAGGTGAGGACCTCGACGCCGAGCCACACCCCGACGATCAGGAGCGTGACGAGGACGAGGCGCCGCAGCGGCCGGGTTCGTTTCCTTCGAGCCATCGTCGGCCCAGCCTATCGCGAACGCGTTATCCTCTGCCCCGTGAGCGACGATGCCGTAACCCGCGCCGCAGACGCGATCGTGCGCGCCCGCAAGGCCGCCGCGCTGACCGGAGCCGGGGTCTCCACCGAGAGCGGGATCCCCGACTTCCGGAGCCCCGGCGGACTGTGGTCGGTCTTCGACCCGATGGAGTACGCGACGCTGGCGTGTTTCCGGGAGGAGCCGGCGAAGGCGTGGACGCTGTTCCGCGCGCTGGGGAGGAGCTGCGTCGACCGGCGACCGAACGCGGGCCATCTGGCGCTCGCGGCGCTCGAATCGGAAGGGTGGATCGCCGGCGTCGTGACGCAGAACATCGACGGTCTGCACCAGGCGGCCGGCTCCCGGCGAGTCCTCGAGATCCACGGAAACGGCGAGCGGTTGCGTTGTCCGACTTGCGGCCGGTCGACTCCGTTCGAGCGGTCCCACCTCGAGGAGGACGCCCCGCTGCCCCGCTGCGCGGCGTGCGGCTCGATCCTGAAGCCCGATGTGGTCCTGTTCGGTGAGCAAACCCAGGCCACGCAGGCGATCGCCGAGCTCGTTTCCGGATGCGAGGTGCTGCTCGTCGTGGGCACGTCGGCGAACGTGGTCCCCGCGGCGTGGCTCCCGGATCAGGTGCGCGCGCACGGCGGCCGCCTGGTCGAATTCAACCTCGAGCGCTGCCTGGACGCCGACGTCTTCGTCCCCGGGCCGGTCGGCACGACCCTCCCGGCGACGGTCGACGCGGTCGCGAAGCTGGCCCACGGAGGACGCGCGTGAGAGGGCTCGTCTCGTTTCACCCGGCCGACGTCGCATTCTTCGACGACGTGATCGCGCCGCTCGTGGCGGGTCGCAAGATCAACCCCGAGCCCTACCTGCAGGAGGCGATCCGTCTCCGGAAGACGTGGTGGCGGGCCCGTCGCTGGCCCCGGGCGCTGACCGAACTCGTCGAGGCGGCGACGCCTCCCTCCGCCGACCCCACCGCCAGGCTCTGGGATCGCATCCGGACGAATCTCGAGAAGATCGATTTCCGCGCCCCGGAGCTCGCCCGCAAGGCGATGCAGCGGCTGGAGGCGGATCTCCACGTGGACGGGCGCCCGTTCTTCGTCGCCGAGGGCTCGGCCGAGCGCGTCGCCGCCGCCGTCGAGGCGTTCCGCACCGCCGACGGCGAGCCGGCCGCGGACCGGCTCGCCCGGGACCAGGCCTCGCGCCTCGATCCCTCCTTCGTCGACCAGGTGGAGCCGCGGGACGGCGAGGACCTTTCCGCCGACCTCCAGCATCGCAACGACCTGCTGGCCTCGCTCAAGCGCCTGTTCGATCTCGGCCGCGCCGCCCGCGAGGGGGGATCGTGGCCGGCGGAGGAGGGCCAGCCTTCGCGGCCGGCCGTCCAGGCGCTCGCGCAGGAGCTTGCCTGGCGGGCGGTCTGGCTGCACTCCCGCGTCCAGCCCTTCTGGGTCGGACGCGACGTCGACGGGCTGGAGACGATCTGCCGCGCGTCCGGGGTTCCCGCGCCGGACTGCCTCGTTCCGGCATGGCGGCTGTTCGCGGAGTCGTGCGACGCGTTCCCGGAGGTGAAGGAAGGGTTGCACCTCGAGATCCAGGGCCCCAGGGACGTCGGCGCCTTCGTCGCGCCCGGCGAGGTCGGGGCTCTCGTCGAGTTCCTGACGCAGCACGGGACGAGGATCCTCGCCGCGGCGGCACGGGCGGGAGAAGGACCGGCCGCGACCGTCCTGCTCCGCAAGATCAAGGAATGCGCCGTGTACGCGGAGCGGCGGGGGCTCGGGTACCTCGAGGCCGCCGGAATCGTCCCCCCCGACCTCGAGGGATGAACACGACGTCGCTTCGCCGTACCATGAGGGTCCCATGAACGTGCATCGGACCTCCCCCGGGGTCTTTCTCGCGGTCGCGTGCCTGTTCCTCGGAGCCGACACGCCGGAAAACCCGGCGCCGAGAACCCGGTGGGAGCACACCACCCACGACTTCGGAACGCTGGCGGCGGATGCGAAGGTCGACTACCGCTGGCCCGTCCACAACGACGGCACGGCCCCGCTCGAGATCGTGAACACGTTTCCTTCCTGCGGCTGCACCGCTTCGCTGATCGAGGGAGGCCCCATCGCTCCCGGGAAGAGCGGTTCGCTGCTCGTGACCTTCAACGCGGCCGGCCAGCAGGGAGACGTGCGGAAGACGATCGCCGTGGTGACCACCGACCCCGCGAAACCGCGCACGATCCTCACGATCAAGGCGAAGGTCCTCCCTCCCGCGAACCCCCGCGTCTCCGCCGGCCATCCGCCGATCCAGGGGCAATCGCTGCTCGGCGCGGGCTGCGCCGAATGCCACGCGAAGCCGGCGGCCGGGAAAACCGGCGAGCCGCTCTTCGCCGCCGTCTGCGCGATGTGCCACGGCGCCGACGCGAACGGGGGCCTCGCGAACGGGCTGCGCGACGCGGATTACCTCGCGTCGCGGGACGACCGCGCCCTCGCCGACGCGATCGCGTTCGGGACCGCGAACCCGCGCATGCCGGGGTTCTCGGTCGACATGGGCGGTCCTCTCACGCCCGCTCAGATCGACTCGATCGTCCGGCAGCTGCGCGCGTGGGGCCCCGTCTCCCGGCGGCCCGCCGCGGCCCCCCCCGCCCCCCGTTGAGGGTACGCGGCGTGCGAAGGACCGCCTCCCTGACCGCCGAACGCGCGGTGCGGTACCTGCGCGATCACCCCGACGGCGCAACCGGCGTGGACCTGGCGACGGCGGTCCTCGCGACGCGCGTGGGCGACGAGGCGACGGCCGCTCTTCTCCTCGACGTCGCCTTCGCCTCCGACCCTCGCCTGGTTTACGACGGCGGAGCCTGGCGCCTCTCCGCCGCGCCCGCGCTCGTCGAGGACGAGGCTCTGGCTCCCGCTCCTGCCCCCGCCGCGGACCCCGACCTCGCCTTCGTCGTGATCGACGGAGAGCGCCCCGGACCCCGGCGTCCGTTCGTCCTGCGCTCGATCGCGGTCGTGCGCGCCGGCTCCGGGCGCGTGCTCGCCGCGTGCGCGGGGGACCCGGCCGATGCACGCGGTGCGGTGGAGCTCCGCTCGGAGGCGCTCGAAGCGCTCGACGGCGCGATCGCGGTCCTCCACGACGCCCCGGGAGCGATCGAGGCGTTCGAGCGCTGGCTCGGCGAGCCGCTCGGGCGGCTCGTTTCCCTGCGGCGGCTGGGCCGCGTGCGCGCCGGCCTTCCCGGGTGGCACACCCTCGAGCAGCTGGCCGCGCGGCTGGGCGTGGGTTTCCGCGACGCGGCCGATCCCGGACGTGCCGCCGAGATCCTCGAGAATTGCCTCGGCGCCCTGCGGCGCCCCGGCGAGGGGTTCGCCCAACTCGAAGCCGCGGCGACCGGGGGCGCTCCGGCGATCCCCTGGTCCCGCTACGCCTTCGACCGGGAGTGGCTGCGCACGGTGCCGGCGGCGGCGGGAACGTACCGGTTCCTCGACGCCGACGGCGGCCTGGTCTACGTCGGCAAGTCACGGGACCTCCGGCGTCGCCTCGCCTCGTATTTCCGTGAAAGCGGCCCGCGGACCGCGCGGGTGCAGCGCCTGATCGATGCCGTGCACCGGATCGAGGTCGCGCCTTCGGGCTCCGATCTCGATGCGGTGCTCCGTGAAGCGGCGGAGATCGCCCGGCGCCGACCCGCCGCGAACGTCCAGCGGCACCACCATCCGACGCCGGGACGCGGCGCCCGATTCGAGTCGATCCTGATCCTGGAGCCGGGCTGGCCTCCTCACGCGCTGCGCGCGTTCCTCATCCACGGCGGCGAATGGGTGGACGTCGTGCCGATCGGGCCACGGGGCGGAGGGCTTCGGCGCATCGAGCGACTGCTCGACGAGCGCTGCTTCGACCCGAGGCCCGGTCCCGTCTCACAGCCGGCGCGGCCGGTCGAAGTGGCGCTGGTCACGCGCTGGCTCGCCGCCCACCGGGACCGCGCGGTCGCCTTCGACCCGACCCACCTCCGGTCCGCGCGAGAAGTCGTCGAACGGCTGCGCTGGTTCCTGGGCGCCGGGACCCTCGGCGAGGGGGACGCCGGCCCGTGGGTGCCGCGGTGAGCACGCTTCCGTTCATCGCCGTCGCGTTCGCCCTCGTCGCGGTGAATGCCTTCTTCGTCGCCGCCGAGTTCGCGCTCGTCCGCGTGAGGGTCACGCGGATCGAGGAGCTCGTCGGCACCGGCGTGCGGCGGGCCGTCGCCACCCGCGAGGTCCTCCGCCACCTCGACGCGTACATCTCGGCGTGCCAGCTGGGCATCACGCTGACCTCCCTCGGCCTCGGATGGGTCGGTGAGCCCGCGTTCGCGCGGCTGTTCGAGCCTCTGTTCTCGTGGACGGGAGCGTGGAGCGTCGCCGCGGCGCACTCCGCCGCGATCGTCGCGGCCTTCGCCCTGATCACGTTCCTGCACGTGGTTCTCGGCGAGCTCGCCCCGAAGACCTTCGCGATCGCGCATCCGGAGTCGACCGCGCTCGCCGTGTCCTGGCCGCTTCACGCCTTCAAGACCGTCTTCTGGCCGCTCATCGCGCTGATGAACGGGACGTCCAACTTCATCGTGCGCCTGGCGGGTCTCACCCCCGCCAGCGAGGGATCGCTCGCCCACAGCGAAGCGGAGCTCCGGATGATCCTCGCGGTCAGCGAGAAGAGCGGCGTGCTCTCCGAGCCTCACGCGCGGCTGCTGTCCCGGGCCCTGGATTTCCCCGACCGGACCGTCCGGCAGATCCTCGTTCCTCGGGGGGACGTCGTCTACCTCGACCTGCGGAACGCCTACGCCGAGAACCTCGTCCGGGCCCGGGACTACGGACACACGCGGTATCCGCTCTGCGACGGCGGCATCGACCAGGTCGTCGGGGTGGTCAACATCAAGGACCTCTTCCCGCTCGCCGCTCCCCCCGCGACCGGAGGGGATCTGCGCGCGATCGCCCGCCCGCCGTTGTTCATCCCCGACACGGTGCGCATCGAACAGGCGTTGGCCCTGTTCCAGAAACGTCGGATCCACCTCGGCGTCGTCGTCGACGAATACGGCGGCACCGCCGGGGTGGTCACGCTCGAGGACGTCCTCGAGGAGCTGATCGGCGAGATCCAGGACGAATACGACCAGGAGACTCCCAAGGTGCAGCCCCAGCCCGACGGGCGGTTGCTCGTCGACGCGGCCCTCTCGCTCGACGACATGGACTCCGTCCTGGGGATCGCGGACGACGGCGAGGAGGACGTGGACACGATCGCGGGGCTCGTCCTCGCCCGGCTGGGCCGGATCGCGCGGGTCGGAGACGCCGTCCGGATCGGCGGGCGACGCGTGGAGGTGGTCAAGGTCCGCGGTCGTCGGATCCTCCGTCTCGCCGTCTCCCCGCCGTCCCTTGACGGGGGTCAAGGGAAAAGCTGATCTCGGAGAGGCGCGCCATTGACGCGCCGCGGAGGCGTGCGATACGTTCCCGGCGTGGGTTGCGAACGGTTCGCAACTGAGTCGGAGGCCCCGTGAAGGGCTCGATCGGAACGCTGGCGGAGCGGATGCGGGTCAAGGGCCTGCGGATGACCGGCCAGCGGCAGCTGCTCGTCGAGGTCCTCGAGGAGGCGACGGAGCACCTGGATGCCGAGGCGCTCTACAAGCGCGCCAAGGTAAAGGACCCGACGATCCATCGGGCGACGATCTACCGGACGCTCAACAAGCTCAAGAAGCTCGGCCTCGTCGACGAGCTCGACCTGATGCACGTCAGCGGCGAGCGGCACTACTACGAGATCCGGCCCTCGTCGCTGCACATCCACCTCGTCTGCACGAAGTGCAAAGGGGTCCTCGAGCCCGAGGGTCCGTTCTGGGAGAGCATCAAGCGCCGCGTCCAGGAGGAGAGCGGCTTCCGGCCCGAGGTCGTGCGCATCGAGATGGCCGGCCTGTGCGCCGCGTGCCAGCACCCATCCCGCCGGGCGCACAGCGCATGACCGATCGCCTCGCCTCTTTTTTTGCCCCTTCTTGCGAATCTTTCGCAATTAGATTTCCGTGCCTGTCCGGTCGGAGCCCCCGGCCGCGACGAAGGCAGGAGGCCCCCATGTCACGTTTCCTGAAGTCCCTCCTCCTTGGTGTCGCCGTCGCACTCACCTCGATTCCGGCGGCGGTGGCCGACGACGCCAAGACCGCCGAGCTCGAGCAGAAGGTGAAGGCCCTCGAGCAGGCCCTCGCGGACCTGCGGGCCCGATCGGGGGACACCCCCGAGATCGACGAGATCCGCCGGCAGATCGAGGTGCTCACCCAGGAGATCGAGAATCTCAGGATTGGCGACGCGGCGCCGTCCGCCGACGCGACCGCCGGCGGCAAGTACGGACTCGCGCCCAGCGCCTCGAAGGTCTACGGCGTGAAGCGCGGCGTGTCCATCGGCGGCTACGGCGAGATGATCTACGAGAATCCGGACTCCACGCGGGAGGACGGCACGGCGTCGGGCCGCACGGATCAGCTCGACTTCGCCCGGGCGATCCTCTACTTCGGGTACAAGTTCAACGACCGCATCCTCTTCAACTCCGAGATCGAGTACGAACACGCCACGACCGGCGAAGGCGACGAGGAGAAAGGCGAGGTGTCGGTCGAGTTCGCCTACCTCGACTTCCTCTTCCGCGATGCGATCAACGTCCGCACCGGGTTGATGCTCGTTCCGATGGGGTTCGTCAACGAGATGCACGAGGGACCGACCTTCCTCGGTGCCAAGCGCCCGCAGGTCGAGAACCGGATCATCCCGACGACCTGGCGCGAGAACGGCGTGGGCGTCTTCGGCGAGGCGGGCAAGGTCTCCTACCGTGCCTACCTCGTCACCGGGCTCGACGCGATCGAGGGCAGCTCTTCGGGCGCGGAAGGATTCCAGGCCTCGGGGATCCGCGACGGCCGGTCGGGCGGTTCGCAGTCGCCCGCGGAGGACTTCGCGCTCACCGGTCGGCTCGACGTCAAGCCGGTCGCCGGCCTCACCCTGGGCGGCGCCTTCTTCGCCGGAAACGCCGGCCAGGGCGAGACCGACGCCGAAGGGTCGATCGACGCGAAGACCACGCTTGTCGACCTCCACGCGGAGTACCGCTGGCGCGGGCTGCAGACGCGCCTGCTCTGGGTGAAGACGTCGATCGACGACGCCGCGAGGATCAACGCCGCGCAGGGGCTCACCGGCGCGGGTTCCGTGGGCGAGCGCCAGTACGGGATGTACGCGGAGGCGGGGTACGACGTCCTCGCCCACCGCGACGGCACGAAGCAGGCGCTGATCCCCTTCGTCCGCTACGAGCGCTTCAACACGCAGGACCGGGTCCCCGAGGGCTTCACCGCCGACCCGGCCAACGACGTAACGGTCACGACCGTCGGCGCGTCGTGGAAACCGATCCCGAACATCGCGATCAAGCTCGACTGGAACAAGTTCGAAAACGAGGCCCGCACCGGCGTCGACCAGGTCAACCTCGCCGTCGGCTACCTCTTCTGAGACTCGGAGCGTTCATGACTTCCTCCGCGCGTCCCGTTCCCGCGATGCAGGCCCCGCGCCGCCGGCCCCTCACGGCATTCGTCATGGCGGCGCTGCTCGCGGTCGCGGGGCGCGCGGAGGCAAAGGCCTTCCTCTCCCAGGAGCAGGCGCTCCGCCTCGCGTTCGGAGAGGGCGCCGCCAGCGAGAAGAAGACCGCGTACCTCACGCAGGCCCAGCTCGCCCGGGCCCGCGAGCTCGCGGGCCCGGGCGTCGAGGTCTCGTCCGCCCTCGTCACCCGCTACGAGGGCCGCCGCGACGGAGCCTCCCTCGGCTTCGCCTACTTCGACACGCACGTGGTCCGCACGCTCCCGGAGACGCTGATGGTGGTCGTCGGTCCGGACGGCGCGATCGTCCGGGTGGACGTCGTGGTCTTCTCCGAGCCGGAGGACTACCTCCCCCGCGACGCCTGGTTCGGGCAGTTCCGCGGCCGCCGGCTCGAGCGCGAGCTGTCGGTCAAGCGCGGCATCCACGGCATCACGGGAGCGACCCTTTCCGCCCAGGCGGCGACCGACGCCGCGCGACGGATCCTCGCGGTCCACCAGGCGCTCGCCGAGTCGCCGGGGACGGCCCGGTGAACCCCTTCGAGCGCTGGATGCTCTGGGGGTCGACGACGGTCGTCGGCCTTTCGGGGTTCGCGTTCCTCTGGCTCAAGCACGTCGCGGCCCCCGCGGACCCGTACGCGATCGTGAACCACCCGTGGCAGCCGTTCTTCCTGAAGCTGCACATCCTCTCCGCCCCGGTGCTCGTCTTCGCGGTGGGCGTCGTGTTCCTCCGGCACATCTGGCGGCAGTTCCGCTCCGGCCGCCCGGGAGGCCGTCGCACGGGCCTCACGGTGTTCGCCGTGATGGTGCCGATGGTCGCGTCCGGGTATCTGCTCCAGACCGTCGCCTCCCGCGACGCGCTGCGCTGGCTCGCCTGGATCCACATCGGCACCAGCACGGCGTACGTCCTCGCCATCGGGGGCCACCAGCTGCGCACCCTCGTCGTCGAGTCGGCCGCGCGCCGGGCGCGCGCCGCGTCCCGCCCGGCGGCCGAGGGCGAGCCCGCGGCCTGATACCATCCCGCGCGTGCCGGTCGTCGCGCGCCTGTGGTCCCACGCCCGTCCCTACCGTCGGGAGTTCGGCTTCGGTTTCGCGCTCCTTCTGCTCACCAACGCGCTGGCCATGGGCGTTCCCTGGGTGCTGCGCGAGGCGGTACGCGCGCTCGAGGCCGGAACGACGCTCCCGGCGCTGGGCGGGTTCGCCCTCCTCATGGGTGCGCTCGCCGTCGCGCAGGCGTGGGTCCGCACCGCCTCCCGGTTGCGCATTCTCGGGGCCTCCCGGAAGATCGCGTTCGACCTGAGGGAACGTTTCTTCGCCAGGCTCCTGGTCCTGCCCGCGTCGTGGTACGACCGGCAACGCACGGGCGACGTCATGTCCCGGGCGGTGAACGACGTGCAGCTGCTGCAGTCGTTGTACGGCCCGGGAGCGATGAACCTGCTGAACACCGCGATCGTGTACGTCGGCGCGCTCGCCGTCATGCTGGTGCTCGACCCCGTGCTCACGGCGGCCTCGCTGTCGCTGTTCCCGGCGCTCTACTACGGCGTGAACCGGCTCTCCAGGGGAGTGTACGCGCGCTCGATCGCCGTCCAGGAACAGCTCGGCCACCTGTCCAACCGCGCGCAGGAAAACCTCTCCGGCGCCGCGCAGGTCCGGATCTACGCCCAGGAGGAGCGCGAGATCGCCGCGTTCCGCCGGGCCTCCGCGGAGTTCCGCGACCGCACGCTCGCGCTGGCACGCCGCCGCGGGCTGATGATCGCGATGATCGGCGTCTTCTCCGGGTGCGGCACGCTGCTCGTGCTCGTCGTCGGCGGACTGCGCGTGATCCGCGGCGACATCGCCTTCGCGGACTTCGTCGCCTTCAACGCCTACCTCGGCATCCTGGCCTGGCCCACGGTCGCGCTCGGCTGGATCGTGAACGTGTTCCAGCGCGGCGCGGGGGCGCTCGAGCGCATCGAGCAGGTCCTCTCGGCGGAGACGGAGATCCCGGCCGGGGCCGACGAAGGCGGCCCCGGCCTCGACGGGGACCTCGAGATCCGGAACCTCACCTTCACCTATCCGGGGGCGACCTCCGCCGCCCTGCGGAACGTGAACCTGACGGTCCGCCGCGGGGCGCGCGTCGCGCTCGTCGGGCCGGTGGGCTCCGGGAAGTCCACGCTCGCCGGTCTCGTCGCCCGCGCCTACGCGGCGCCGCCGGGGACGATCCGGATCGGCGGCACCGACGTGACGACGGTTCCCGCGGCGCGCGTGCGGCGAAGCGTCGGGCTCGTTCCGCAGGAGGCGTTCCTGTTCTCGAAGTCGCTCCGCGAGAACGTGGCGCTGGGGCGGCCGGACGCGCCGGACGACGAGCTGTTCCGCGCCGTCGGGCTCGCGCGTCTCGACGCGGACCTGCCCGCGCTTCCGCGGGGACTCGACACCGTCGTCGGCGAGCGCGGGCACACCCTCTCCGGCGGCCAGCGCCAACGCGCCACGATCGCGCGGGCGATCGTCCCCGGCCCGGGCCTGTATGTGCTCGACGACGCGCTCTCGGCGGTCGACGCCGACACGGAGCGTGCCATCCTCGACGGGCTTCGAGACGGACTCCGCGACGCGACGCTGCTCCTGATCTCGCATCGCGTCGCCACCCTCGCCGCGATGGATCGCATCGTCGTCCTGGACGGCGGCCGAGTCGTGGAGGACGGCACCCACGACGCGCTGCTCGCCCGCGACGGCCTCTACGCCCGGCTCTTCCGGACGTCCCTGCTCGAGTCGAGGCTCGACGGCGCATGAGCGCGGCCCCCGACACGAAGGACGACGTCCTCGGGAAGGCCTACGATGCGCGCCTGGTCCGCCGGCTGCTGGCCTACGTCCGCCCCCACCGCGGCCTCGTCGCGCTGTCGCTCGGACTGCTGTTCGCGTCCTCGGCGGTCCAGCTGGTCCAGCCCTGGCTCGTCAAGGTCGCGATCGACCGGTACATCCTCCAGGGACACGCCGAGGGACTGGTCCTCCCGGCGGGACTGTTCGTCCTGACTCTCGCGGCCGAGTTCCTCCTCGGTTACGCGCAGATGATCGCGCTCGAGCGCACGGGCCAGAACGTCGTCTTCGACATCCGGACGGAGGTCTTCTCCCACCTGCAGCGCCTCCCGGCCGCCTTCTTCGACCGGACCCCGGTCGGACGACTCATGACCCGGGTGACCACCGACGTCGAGTCGCTGAACGAGGCGTTCACCTCGGGGCTCGTGCTCCTGCTCGCGGACTTCGTGAAACTTGCCGGCATCGTCCTGATCCTGCTGGCGATGGACTGGCGGATGGCGCTCGTGACCTTCGCGAGCGTCCCGCCGATGCTGGCCGTCTCCTGGTATTTCCGCGTGCGCGTTCGCGACGCCTACCGGGACATCCGCACGGCCGTCGCCCGCCTCAACGCCGCCCTCCAGGAGAACGTCTCCGGAATGCGGATCGTACAGCTGTTCCGCCGGGAGGCCCGCCACGCGGAGGAGTTCCGGGAGCTCGACGCCTCGCACCGCGCGGCGCAGCTGCGCGGAGTACGCTACGAATCGGGGTTCTCCGCGGTCGTGGAGCTCATGGCGACGCTCGCCCTCGCGTCGATCGTCTGGGCCGGCGGCTGGCGGATGCTCGCGGGAACCGTCACCTTCGGAACCCTCGTCGCCTTCCTCGAGTACGCCAGGCGCTTCTTCCAGCCGGTGCAGGAGCTCTCGCAGCGCTACACGGTGATGCAGGCGGCGATGGCGTCGAGCGAGCGGATCTTCCAGCTGCTCGACACGCCGCCGTCGATCGTCTCGGCCCCCCGAGCCGCCCGGGTCCTCGAGCGCCCGCGCGGGGAGATCGCCTTCGAGAACGTCTCGTTCTCCTACGTGGCGGGGACGCCGGTGCTCCGGGACGTCTCGCTCCGGATCGCCCCCGGAGAGCGCGTCGCGGTCGTGGGCTGGACCGGCTCGGGGAAGAGCACGCTGATCCGCCTGCTCGCCCGCCTGTACGACGTCGACTCCGGGCGAATCGTCGTCGACGGCCGCGACGTCCGGGACTGGGACCTTCGGGACCTCCGACGCGCGGTTGGGATCGTGATGCAGGACCACTTCCTGTTCGCGGGGACGATCGCATCGAACATCTCGCTGGGGGATCCCGCGATCGACGACGCCGCGATCCGGCGCGCGGCGCGCGCCGTGGACGCCGACCGTTTCCTCTCGCGCCTGCCGCGCGGGTACGACGAGGAGGTCCGCGAGCGCGGATCGAACCTGTCGGTGGGCGAGAAGCAGCTGCTTTCCTTCGCACGCGCGATCGCGTTCGACCCGGCGATCCTGGTCCTCGACGAGGCGACCTCGTCGGTCGACCCGGAGACCGAGCGACGCATCCAGCGCGCCCTCGACGGCCTGCTCGCCGGGCGGACGTCGATCACGAT
Organism: Candidatus Polarisedimenticolaceae bacterium; assembly: GCA_036376135.1. NCBI lineage: Bacteria > Pseudomonadati > Acidobacteriota > Candidatus Polarisedimenticolia > Candidatus Polarisedimenticolales > Candidatus Polarisedimenticolaceae > Candidatus Polarisedimenticolaceae bacterium. Next base: position 24,633 of record DASVAW010000083.1, read on the forward strand.
CGCCCACCGCCTCGCGACGGTCGAGAAAGCCGACCGGATCCTCGTCCTGCACCACGGCGCCCTGCGCGAGGCGGGAACCCACGCCGAACTGATGGCGATTCCCGGCGGCATCTACCGGACGCTGCGATCGCTCCAGGCGGCGCGGGGGATCGACCACGTCGAGGGGGGTGCGAACGGCGTGCAGGGCGGGCCGTCGGTGTAGGTCATCGCGACCCGGGCCCGGTCCACGCGCACGATCGTGCGGCTGACCGTCCCCCCGTCCTCGCGATGCATGCACACCGAGGCCGGTCCGCGCTCGGGCTCGTGCCCCGCGAGCCACGCCGCGAGGGCCGGCTCGTCGGGATCGCCCGCCCGGCGACGCATCGCCTCCCACGCGGCGAGCCGCGCGGCCGGGGCGCCGAAGGCGCCGAGCGTGGAGGAGACGTAGAGGGTCGTGGACGCGGCGCGCTCCCACGCCAGCGCGACGCCGTCCCAGACGCACGAGCTCAGCCCGGCGCCGTCCTCCGCCGCCACGAGGCGGAACGCACGGGTGGCCGCGAGCTCCGGGAGCGCCGCGTCGATCCGCGCGCGGACCTCGTCGAGCCCGCGACAACCCGCGGCCTCGGCGACGAGCAGGCCGCGGCTTCGAGGGTTGTCGGGAAGCGCACGCCCCTCGGTCTCGAGGGCGTTGAGGACGCAGACCGTGAGCCCCGCGTCGTTCGCGACGATCCAGGTCCCGCCCGCATCGGGGTCCCGGGGCGCGAGCCAACGCCGCCCCGCGGCGTCCCCTTGAGACGGGACCGCGCCGCGTCCGCGCGAGAGCCGCTCGTCGCGGTTGTGGCCGAGGAGGTAGCCGCCCCCGGGCAGGGGAACGTAGGCGACCGTGCACATCGCACGCAACGATGTCACGCGCCCAGGTAGGTGTCCATCAACTCCGGATCGAAGACCGGCTCCGCGATCACACGGCAGACGAACGACGTCATGGTCCGACGGGCCTGCGGCGAGAGCCCCGCGTCGCGCGCGGGACTCGCGAGCTCGAGCCCTCGCCAGGCGAGGAACGGCGGCGCGACCTCGAGGATCTCCCCGTCCCCCCCTTCGAGCAGGTAACGCGACCAGAAGCGACGGAACAGCGACTTGAGCGGGCCGTCGAAGCGGCCGCGATGGCGCAGCGCCTCGACGACGAAGTGGAGCGTCATGCACGCGACGTCGTCCGCGGGCTCCCCCCATTCGCCGTGGGCGCGCCCGATCACGGAGAAGTCGCATCCTTCGCGGAACAGGACGTGGTCGGGGCGAAACTCGCCGTGCACCCCGCGCAGCCGATGGCTCCGGCCCTTGATGCGCCAGCGCCAGCCGATGAGCCGCCGCTCGATCTCCTCGAGCGCGGCGGGGGCGAGACCGCCTTCGGTCTCGGGCCAGGCGTCGGCGAGCACCATCACCCCCTCCTCGCGCCCGAGCAGCCCGCGCAGGCGCTGGGAGTAGAGCGAGGGGTCGATCGTCCCGCGCTGCGCGTGCACGCGGAGCAGCCAATCGCACAACGCGTCGCAGCGCGCCGTATCGAGATCTTCGACGACCCCGTGGGCCCCCGCCCTCGCGAGATCCTCCGTGTACGGCCGTCCCTCCGCGCAGTCCTTCAGGAGGAAGAACTCCTCGGCGCGTCCGAGCGAGACGAGCCGTCCTCCTTTCTCGAGCGCGCCGACGTCGATCGCGCGGACGTGCCGTGGAAGGCGCGGCAGGTCCCGGTGGTCGGAGACGACGTCGCGGGCGAGCGACGCGGTGTGTTCGCACGGCCCCGCGCAGGCGCCGAGGGTCTCGAGAATCGCGCGTTGCCTGCGGCCGGAGATCTCGAAGTCGATGCGCAGCGCACCGTTGCCGTTGTCCGCGGCGCCGTCGGCGCCCGCGAGCGGGACGACATCGAGGACGCGGACGGGCCTGCCCTTGAGTCCTTCCAGGTAGCGTCCGACGCTTTCGAGGCTGGGCGCGTGCATCCGTGGCCCTCCTGGGCCCGCCCGCACAATTTGCAAAGGTGGTGCCGCGCGGCGGAAGCCCTTCCCGCGACGTGACGATAAAAAGATTCGCGCGTATGCTCCGCGCCCGTGACCCACTCCCCCCCCTCCGCCCTCCTTCACCCGGTCGATTTTTTCGCCCGCTCGGGGGCCGGGGGACGGTGCCTTGCGCGGGGACGACACCCTTGACGCGCCTGGTCGTGAACCCTCGCGCCGCGCGCGGGAACGTGCGCGGCCGGCTGGCTCGACTCGCGCGGCTGGCCCGGGAGGCGGGGATCGAGATGACCGTCCCGGAGTCGGCGCAGCGGCTGTGCGAAGCCGCGGTCGCCGCTGCGGCGGCGGGGTGCGAGCGGCTCCTCGTCGCGGGAGGCGACGGCACGCTTCACTGGGCGATCCAGGGTCTTGCGGGAACTCCATGCGCGCTGGGGGTGATCCCGCTCGGCCGCGGCAACGACGTGGCCCGCGAGGTCGGCGCCCCGCTCGAGCTCGATACGGCGTTCGCGGCGGCGTTGCGCGGGCCGGTCAGGAGCATCGACCTCGGGAGCGACGGCAGACGCTGTTTCGCCACCGTCGGGGGCGTCGGCATCGACGGCGCCGTCGTGCGCCGGGTCGATCGAGGCCTGCCGTGGTTCGGCGGCCCGCTCGCGTATCCCCTCGCCGTCGTCCGGGCGTTGCATGCGTACCGCCCGCCGAACCTGCGCCTCGAGACCGACGCGGGGACCTTCGAGGAGCGGGTCGTGCTGGCCTCCGCCGCCAACCTCCCGTGGTTCGGAGGAGGGATGCGGATCGCCCCCGACGCGGTCGCCGACGACGGCGAACTCGACCTCGTCGTGGTCCGGGCGATCTCGCCGATTCGCCTGCTGCTGGTCTTTCCGAGGGTCTATGCAGGGCGGCACCTCACCCACCCGGCGGTTCGCGTGATCCGCACGCGGCGGGTGACGTACCGTTCCGACCGCGCCATGGACCTCCAGGCCGACGGGGAGATCCTGCGGCAGGTTCATGAGGATCCGGTGACCCTCAGGGTCCTCCCGCGGGCGCTCCGAGTCGTCGAATCCCGGGACGCGATTACACGTTCGTGATGCCGTGCGGGCCTCTCGCAGCGGCCCCCCGACTTAAAAGCTGGTCCCGGCGGGCCGGGCGACGTATACGTCGCGGTGGCAGCCCGCTTGCCTCCTCAGGCCGGCGGGAGGAAGGTGCATGAAGCAGCGCATCGGGTTACTGCTGCTCTGCGGGATCGCGACGGGGGTCGCCTGGGGCGGCGCCCGTGCGATCGAGCCCCCGGCCGCAAAGCGCCTCCCGTTCGGTACGGCGCTGCCCGACGGACGCCTGGCCCCGACGGCCCTGTCGCTGGCGAAACTTCCCCATGCGGCGCCGGCCCCTTCCGGTGCATTCCTCTCCTCCTACCTTGCGCCCCAGATGGCGCGGCGCCTCGCACCGCTGGGCGAGTGGTTCGCGTCCCCCACGCTCGAGCGGGACACCCGCACCTCCGTGTCGTGGATCGAGATGCAGCAGAACGCCGAGCAGCAGGCGTGGAAGGCGACCCGGAAGGCCGTGCGGTCGTACCTGGGCGATCGCCTGGAGCGCGAGATCACGATCGCCGCGGGGCTCCCGTCGGGTTCGACCTCCACGAAAGGCGGGACGCGGCTGAGCGTGGGGATCGCGAGCCTCACCCCGCGCATCATCGTCGAGCGAGCCGCGGGGAGCGGATTCGTCCGGTTCGGCGTCGACGCCACCGGGGACGTGAACGTCGACTGGCGCCCGAAGCATGGCGAGACGCGCCTGGGCGCGACCTTCGACGCGGACTCCCGCCGCCTCGGCCTGAACCTCAACGGGCGGTTCTGAGCCCCGTCACCGCATCCGCTGCTTCGCGTTGCGCAGGATCATCAGCGCGGTGTTGAGGCGCTGGATCTTCCGGTTGCGCGTCTGGACCTCGGCGAGCTCCGCGACCGCGCTGTTGTCTCCCCGGATCTCGCGCAGGGCCTTCTCGATCTCGAACGCGAGCTGGTCCATGTCGCCGCGGGTGTAGCTCCTGAACGTCCGCTCGGTGACCGTCTGGTACCCCTCGCCGATGTCCCGCGCCATCGCGAACGCGCTGCCTCCCAGGAAGTTGGCCATGGGCGCGGACTATACCGCGAGGCCGCCCCGCGACAGGGCGTCGATCGACGCGAAGAGCCGGTCCACGTCGGCATCCGCCGTGTAGACGTGGGGGGCCGCCCGGAGCCACCCGTCGCGAACCCCCAGGCTGATCCCCCGAGCGCCGAGCTCGCGGCACCACAGGTCCGGGTCCGGGACCCCCCCGAAGGAGACGATCCCCGAACGCTCGTCCGGGGAGACGGGACCGTGGACGGGAAGCCCTCGCTCGGCCAGCCCCGCGACGAGCCGTTCCACGTGACGCTCGACCCGGGCGCGGATCGTCTCGAGGCCGATCCGCGCCGCGAGCTCGAGCGCCGCGCCGAGCCCCGCGATCCCGGGGACGTTCGGGTATCCGGGCTCGAACCTCCCGGAGCCGGGGCGCCACAACGGACCCAGGTCGAGCTGGCCGGAGGCGTCGAGCTCCCGCACCCATCGGAGCATGTCCCCCGCCCCCGTGACCGACAGCGCTCCCGCGGCGCGGGGACGGATCCGGTCGAGCCACTCCGGGGCCAGGTAGAGGAACCCGGTTCCCGACGGCCCCATGAGCCACTTCCTCCCCTCGGCCGCCAGCGCGCCGATCCCCAGGGCCTTCACGTCGACCGGGTAGACCGGCAGCCCCTGGATCGCGTCGACGACGAGCAACACGTCGTGCCGGCGGCACGCCTCTCCGAGACGTGCGAGATCGACGCGGTACCCGGTCGAGAACTGGACCTGCGACACCGTCAGCACGCGCGTCCGCGGTCCGATCGCGTCGATCAATCGCGATGCCGTGAGCCGCCCCCCCTCCGAACGGACGACGCGCAGTCCCACGCCGCGATCGCGCTGCACCGCCCACGGGTAGACGTTCGCGGGGTACTCGAGGTCGCCGAGAACCACCTCGTCCCCGTCGCGCCACGCGAACCCGTCGGCGACTTTCGAGATCGCCTCCCCCGTGTTCGCCGCGAAGGCGATCTCCGCCGGGGCCGCACCGATCAGCCGCGCGATCGCGCTGCGCGTGCCCTCGACCCGACGCATGTCGTCGGCCCAGGTGTGCACGCCGCGCTCCACTTGCGCGCGCAGCGTCCGCTCGACGGCCTGCGCGACGCACGTGGGCACGAGGGTTGCCGAGGCCGCGTTGAAATACGCGACCGACGCCGCCCCCGGGAACTCCGCCCGGATCTCCGCCTCGGTCACGCACGCCCCGCGAGGCCGAGATCGGCGGCGACCGCCCGGAGCGCGTCGATCACGAAGGCGATGTGCGCGTCGAGCTCCATGCCGATCCCCTCGGCCCCCTTGACGATGTCGTCGCGGCTGACGCTGCGGGCGAAGGCCTTGTCCTTCATCCGCTTGCGCACCGACTCGGGCTTGAGCTCGTGCAGCGACTTGTTCGGGGTGACGAGCGCGCAGGCGGTCAGGAAGCCGCACAACTCGTCGGAGGCGAACAGACACCGTTCGAGGTCGCTCTCGGGGACGACTCCGGTGTGCGGCGCGTGCGCGAGGATCGCGCGGCGGAACCACTCCGGATACCCCCTCTCCTCGAGCACCTCCTGCCCGCGGAACGGGTGGTCCTCCAGCGACGGATACCGCTCGTAGTCGAAATCGTGGAGCAGTCCGGCGAGGCCGAAGGCGTCGGCGTCGCCGCCGACGCGGGCGGCGTGCGCGCGCATCGCCGCCTCCACGGCGTACGCGTGTTTGCGCAGCCCCGGTCCTTCGGTCCAGGCGTGCAGCAGGGCGATCGCCTCGTCGCGCGGAGGAAGTCTGGAGTCCATCGGAGCCTCCTGTCGGGTCGGTACAGGGTATCGCGTAGGCCTTGCCGTCGTGTGGTATCAAGCCGCCGTGCTGCTCGCCCGCCTCAATCCCTGGAAAGGTGTCGGCGTCCTGCCGCGCGGGATGTGGGTCCTGTCCGGCACGATGCTCATCAACCGGCTCGGCACGATGGTGCTGCCGTTCCTGCTTCTTTATCTGACCGAGCACCTCCACTACGACGCGAGCACCGCGGCGCTCGTCCTGACCTGCTTCGGCCTAGGCTCCATCGTGGCGGCTCCCCTCGCGGGTCGCCTCGCGGACCGCATCGGCCCGCTCTCCATCATGCGCGCCTCGTTGTTCCTGACCGCGGCGGTCCTTTTCGCCTTCCCGTGGTTCTCGTCGCTCCTGCCGGTCCTCGCGGGCACGGTCGTCTTCGCCGTCGTCTCGGAGTCGTACCGGCCGGCGAGCCTCGCGCTCGTCACCGAGATCGTGCCGGTCGAGTTGCGCAAGGCGGCGTATTCCCTGAATCGTCTCGCCATCAACCTCGGGATGAGCGTCGGCCCCGCCCTGGGCGGGTTCATCGCCGACCGGTCGTTCGACGCCCTGTTCTGGGTGGACGGCGGCTCCGCTCTCGCCGCGGGGCTCGTGCTGGCACTCGTCCCGCTCGGCGCCGCCGCCGCCGAGCGCAGGAAGGCGGCCCGGGAGTCGGCCGCCTCGGAGCGGTCGGCACCCGTCCACACCGACCTGCGTTTCCTGGCGTTCCTGATCGGCTCGACGCTTCTCGCCGCGGCGTTTTTCCAGCACATCGGCGCGATGCCGCTCTACCTCGTCCGCGACCTGGGGTTCACGAAGTCGTTCTACGGGCTGATGTTCACCCTCAACACGGTCGTCATCGTGATCCTCGAGGTGCGGCTCAACTTCATGACGTCGCACTGGTCGCATCGGCGCTCGTTGTGGCTCGGGTCGACCCTCGTCGCCTCGGGGCTCGGCCTGCTCGCGGTCGCGACGGCTCCGTGGGCGATCGCGGGGACGGTCCTCGTCTGGACCTTCGGCGAGATGATCCTTCTCCCCTCCATGTCCAATTTCGTCGCCGACATGGCCCCCCCCGACCGCCGCGGCGAATACATGGGCTGGTACACGATGTCCTGGGGCGTCGCTTTTTCGTTCGGCCCCTCGCTCGGCACCGTGGTGCTCGACGCGTGGGGCCCCCACGTCGTCTGGCCGGCGACGTTCCTCGCGGCGATCGCGGGCGGAGCGCTGATGGCGCGTCGCGAGGACAACCTGCCGGGCGCCGCTCCCGCGGCCGGCGCGGAGGCATGACGTGGATCTCGTGGACCCTGCGATCGACCGGTGGCTCGCCCAGCGAGCCGCGCTTTCCGACCCGGTCCTCGAGGAGATGGAGCGGATCGCCGGGGAGCGCGACTTCCCGATCGTCGGGCCCCAGGTCGGGCGGATCCTCGAGGTCCTCGCGCGCGCGTCGGGAGCCCGCCGCGTGCTCGAGCTCGGCTCCGGGTTCGGATACAGCGCCTTCTGGTTCCTGCGCGGCATGCCGCCGGACGGAGCGATCCTCCTCACCGACGGATCGGCGGATCACTGCCGGCTGGCCCGGGAATTTCTGGGGGACCCGGCGCGGGTCCGGATCGAGGTCGGCGACGCCTTCGAAACCGCTTCCCGCGAGACCGGGGCGTTCGACATCGTCTTCTGCGACGTCGACAAACACGAGTACCCGAGGGCGCACGACGTGGCCGACCGGCTGCTGCGTCCCGGCGGCCTACTGATCGTCGACAACATGCTCTGGTACGGGAAGGTCCTCGAGCCGGCCGCGGACGACCGCGCAACCGCCGGGGTCCTCGGTCTCCACGAGCGCCTCGCGACCTCCGGTCGGTTCACGGCGGCGACCCTCCCGGTCCGGGACGGGGTCACGGTCGCGGTGAAGCTGCCGGCCTGACCAGGCGCACGACGCGAATCCCGCCCGCGACGGTGCGGCGCTCCCGCTCGACGAACCCGAGCTTCGCGTAGAGGGCCAGCGCCGGGGCATTGGCGACGCCGGTGCCGACCGCGACCGGCCGATCCCAGGCCGTCTCGATCGCGCGACGCACCAGGGACGTTCCCACCCCGCGCCGGAAGGCGGCGGGATCCACGACGAGACTCGCGATGAGCAGCTCCTCGCCGAGATCCTCCAGCTCGACGTACCCGGCGAGGCGCCCCCCGTCGAAGCACCCGAGAAACCGCGACGCCGCCGCGCGAAGGTCGCCGATCGTCCGGCGAAGCGGGGGGAAGTCGTCGGCGCCGAGAAGGCGCGCCTCCTCCTCGTAGCCGGCGAGGTGGACGCGGAGCAGCTCCTCGGCGACGCCGGGGGCGTGGAGGTCGAGCGTCTCGATCGTCACGGTGGGCAGGATAACGGGGGATCCGCTACAACGTGGTCGCCATGCCCGTTCCGACCCTCGGCTCCCACGCCCCCGACCGGCCCGAGCGGCGGTCGCGCCGCACGATCGTGGAGTTCCTCCGCGGCACCTGGTGACCGAACTGCGCCGGGCGCATCGCGCAGTTGCGCGACCGGTTCCCCGAGATCCGCGCGGCCGAGACCGACCTCGTGCTCGTCGCCTGCCAGGCCTCGACCGCCGTCGAGGCCTTCGCCGAGCGCGAGAAGCTCCCGTTCCCCATCGTCGCGGACGAGGACCGCTCGATCGCAAGGCTCTGGGGGGTCTACGTCGCCCTGAACTACGAATCGATCCACATCGCCCGTCCGGCGACCTTCGGGGTCGACGCGCGCGGCGTCGTGCGGTACGCGCGCGTCTCCCGCAGCCAGTTCTCGCGGGCCCGGTTGGAGGAGGTCCTGGCGGCGTTTACAATCCGTCCGTGAGCCGCCCCTTCGTCTACGTGAACATGGCGATGACCGCGGACGGGAAGATCACCTCGTCCGCCCGCGAGTACCCGAAGTTCACGACGCCCCACGACCGCCGCACCATGGACCGGCTCCGCGCCGAGGCCGATGCGGTCCTCGTGGGAGCGGGAACCCTGCGCGCCGACGACCCGCCGCTGCACGTCCGCGACCCGGAGATGCTGCGGCGCCGCGCCGCGCTCGGGAAACCCGCCGGCCTCCTCAACGTTCTCGTCACCGCCAGCGCCTCCGTCGATCCCGATTCGGGGTTTTTCACGCACCCCGCGTCCGCCGGGAGGATCGTCGCGACCGTCGACGACGCCCCGCCCGAGTTCCTCGCGCGGCTGGCGGAGCGTGCGGAGGTCTGGACGCTCGGGTCGGGATCGGTCGATCTCGCGGTGCTTTGCCGGCGCCTGCACGCGCGCGGGGTCGCGCGTCTTCTGGTCGAGGGGGGAGGCGAGCTCAACTGGGGATTCTTCCGCGAGGGTCTGGTGGACGAGATCTACCTCACGATCGCCCCCGCGCTCCTCGGGGGCCGCCAGGCACCGACCTGGCTGGAGGGAGACGGGTTCGCCATGGGGGAGCGGCGCGCCCTCGAGCTCCTGGAGGTCGATCGGGTCGGGCACGAGCTGTACACGCGCTGGCGGGTCGTCCCGCGATGAGCGACAAGGCCGCGGTCGCCGACGCCCTCGAGGAGATCGGCCTCCTCCTCGAGCTCCTCGGCGAGAACCCCTTCAAGACGCGGGCCTACGCCAACGCCGCGCGGGT
>DASVAW010000084.1 GCA_036376135.1 Candidatus Polarisedimenticolaceae bacterium
GTGCCGGCACCACCTCCCGGGCCGACTTCTCCGTGAGTCAGTCCGACGAACCCGACCCCCAGTTCGAGGGACAGCACATCGATTACCACGTCGTCGTGACGAACCTGGGCCCCGACCGGGCCGCAGCGACGCTGACGGACACGATCCCCGCCGGATCCCTGCTCGTCGGTGCCACGCCTTCGCAGGGCACGTGCAGTCAGAGCGTGGGCATCCTCACCTGCGACCTGGGCGACCTCGCGCCGGACACCTCCGCGAACGTGCGCGTGACCGTCGTGGCGCCGCCCGGATGGACCAACGCCCTGAACGTCGCGACGGTGGCCATCGCTCCGCCCGGTGTTGATCCCGAGCCCGCCAACAACACCTCGCTCCAATCCACCCAGGTTGCCGCGACCAACATCGGCGACTTCGTCTGGCGCGACGACGACGCGGACGGGATCCGCGACCCGAACGAACCGGGCGTCGCGGACGTCGTCGTGCTGCTGTACGACGGCGTGGGAGGCCTCATCGGCTCCGCCGAGACGAACGCCAACGGCTACTACGCGTTGATGCAGCCCGTCTACGGCGTGCTCTACAACCTCCGATTCGTGTTGCCGGACGGCTTCGTGTTCTCGCCGCGCGACCAGGGAAGCGACGACACGATGGACAGCGACGCCGATCCGGTGACCGGAGAGACGATCGTCTTCCCGCTGGCGGAGGTCGCGGACACGGGGCGCTGGGACGCGGGCCTCGTACCCGACGCGGACGGCGACGGTTCGTTCGTCCCCGCCGACTGCAACGACTCCGATCCCGCCGCTCATCCCGGCGCCGTCGAGCTCTGCAACGGCCGGGACGACGACTGCGACGGCGGGGTGGACGAGACCTGCGACGCCGTCTGCGACGTCCCCGCGGAGCTCGGCGACGAGGTCGACCTGACGCCGACGGCGACCAACGCCGGGGTTCCGCGGATCGTCTGGACGGGAACGGAATACGGCATGGTCGTCTCCGACAACCGGGAGGGGAACTACGAGATCTACTTCACGCGCCTGGACGCGGCCTTCGGCCGGATCGGCGGCGACCTCCGCCTCACGAACGCGAGCGGGACGTCGACCTCGCCCTATCTCGCCTGGACGGGCACGGAATACGGCGTCGCCTGGCAGGACGACCGGGACGGGGACAACGAGATCTACTTCGCGCGGCTCGACGCCTCCGGGAACAAGATCGGCGGCGACGTCCGCGTCACGAGCGTCGCGGGCGCGTCGCAGCGGCCGCGCCTGGCCTGGTCGGGAAGCTCCTACGGGCTGATGTGGAACGACGTCCGCGACGGAACGGCACAGAACTACTTCGTCGAGCTGGCCGCCTCGGGGACCCCTCTCGGCACCGAGGAGCGCATCACGCCTTTCCCCTACTCCGCCCCCTCCGGCCGATTCGACTGGAACGGATCGGAGTTCGGGGTCGTCTACGTCGCGGTTCGCGACGGCGTTCAGCACGTGTGGTTCCAGGCCCTCGATCGGCACGGGGCCGTGATCACCCCCGAGACGAGCGTGACGAGCTCGACGGGAGTGATCCGCACCCCGATGATCGCCTGGGACGGAGTATCCCAGTTCGGGATCAGCTGGGTGGACAACCGCAGCGGCGGCGACCAGATCCTCTTCACGCGCGTCGCCGCCGACGGCACGAAGCTCACGGGCGACCATCCCCTGTTCGGACTCGCGTCCTCCGCCTCGATCCCGCAGATGCTCTTGCACTCGGGAGGCGAGTGGGCGCTCGCGTGGATCGACCAGGCGGTCGGCAACGCCGAGCTCTACTTCGGCCGGATCGCCGGGGACGCCCTGGCCGACGCCCCCATCCGGGTGACGAACCACCCCGCGACCGCCCAGAACCCCGCGCTGGAGTGGAACGGCACCGAATACGCGATCGCCTTCGCCGAGAACCGCGCGGGCACGAGCACCTACCACGTCTACGCCTCGCGCATCGGCTGCTGCACGGTCTCCACGATCGGCGACCGCGTCTGGCGCGACGCCGACGTGGACGGCGTCCAGGACCCCGGCGAGACCGGGGTGCCGGGGACGCTCGTGGCGGTCTACGACGGAACGGGTGCGCTTCTGGGCGCGAGCGCCACGGGAGCCGACGGCGCGTACCAGCTCACCGGCCTCTCCTGCGGAAGCACCTACGAGCTGCGCTTCTTCCCGCCGGGATCCGACTACCTCTCGCCGCAGCACCAGGGCGCCGACGACGCCCTCGACAGCGATCCCGACCCGGCGACCGGAAGCACGGGGAGCTTCGTGTTGACCTCGTCCGCCGACGCCGCGCGCTGGGACGCCGGGATCGCGGCGTGCTGGCCTCCCGACGAGCCGGTCTACATCGCCTCGGTGGGCCGCACGAGCGACGGGAACAACTACCCGGTCCTGAACTTCCAGGATCCGAACCAGCCCGAGCAGATCACCGGCTACGACGTCTACCGCTCCGACACCCCCGGCGCCGCGTGGCCGTGGCCGCTCGTCGCCACCGACGTCGTCGACATGGACGCGGCGACCCCGAATCTCCAGTGGGTCGACACCTCGGGGGACGTCTCCCCCACCGGCGCCTGGTACTACCAGGTGACCGCGTACAACCACCGTTGTCCGGCGGAAGGGCCGCGCTGAGGAACGAGGTACGCCATGCGATTCCTGCTCTTCGCCCTCGTGACGACGCTTGCGGCGGCCGCCGACCGCGCCCCCGACCGCCTCGTCGTGAAGTTCCGCGGCGACGTCGCGGCCGCCCTCCAGCAGGTCGGCCTCGAGAACTACGCCCCCTCGAGCGTCGCGCCGCTCTTCCCGCGCGGCACGGCCGCGATCGACGCCACGCGGCGCCGCGCCGAGCGCCTCTCCGGCCGGCGCCTCCCCGACCTCAACGCGTACGTCGAGATCGAAGTCGCCGCGGAGCGCTCGGAGGCGTTGCTGCGCCTGCTTCTCGCATCCCCCCTCGTCGAGACCGCCTACCGGCCGGCCCTCGCCCCGCCCCCGCCGACCGACATCCCGCCGACGACCCCGAACGGCGAGCCCGACCAGGGGTACCTCTACGCCGCGCCGGAGGGGGTGGAGGCGACCTACGCCTGGACGAAGGCCGGGGGACGCGGCGCCGGCATCCACGTCGTCGACATCGAATACGCGTGGCGCCAGGCGCACGAGGACCTCGAGTCGACCGTCGGGGCCTCCGCGTGTTACCCGGCCAATCCCGGCGACTACATCGAGCACGGCACCGCGGCGATGGGCCTCGTCGTCGCCGGCTCCAACGGGTACGGCGTGACCGGGCTTGCGAGCCTCGCGGTCCCGGCGTTCGTCAGCGACGCACCGGCGGGGATGAGCTACAGCGTCGCGCGCGCGATCGACTGCGCGACGACCCTCCTCGCCCCCGGGGACGTGATGCTGATCGAGGCGCAGACCTACGGCCCCACCGGGGCGTTCGTCCCGGTGGAGTGGGACGCGGCGGAGTACGACGCCGTCACGATCGCGACCGCGGCGGGGATCGTCGTCGTGGAGCCGGCCGGCAACGGCGGCGAGAACCTCGACGCGGCGGCCTACCTCGGCCGCTTCGACCGGAACGTCCGGGACTCGGGGGCGGTGATCGTCGGCGCGGGGGCGCCCCCCGACTACGGGACGCAGCCCGACCGTTCGCGACTCGCGCTCTCCTCGTACGGCACGCGGGTGGACGTCCAGGGCTGGGGGGACGACGTGGTGACGACGGGGTACGGCGACGCCTTCGACGGCGACGGGGACCCGAACCAGTACTACACCGCCGTGTTCAGCGGCACCTCGTCGGCGTCGGCGATGGTCGCGGGGGCCGTCGCGTCCCTGCGCGGCGCGCAGCGCGCGTGCAACGCGACGCCGATGCTGCCGGCGTACGTTCGGTCGCTTCTGGCCTCGACCGGCTCTCCCCAGGTCGCGGGCCCGTTCTCCGGGAACATCGGCACGCGACCGGACCTCCGCGCCGCGATCGACGCGTTGACCGTCGACCAGGACGGCGAC
>DASVAW010000085.1 GCA_036376135.1 Candidatus Polarisedimenticolaceae bacterium
AACGCGCGCGCTCGGGGTCGAGCCGGTCGAGCGACGCCGCGATCCGGCGCACGGTCTCGGTGTCCCCCGCCGCGGTCGCGGGCGCCTTCGCGCGGATGCCCAGCGTGTCGAGGATTCCCATCGCGACCTCCGGGGTCAGTACCCGCGCCCCGCGTCGACGACCGACAGCAGCGGCTCCCCGGCAACATACCGCCGCAGGTTCTCGCGCGCGATGCGCCACTGGGTTTCCCGGCCGAGGTCGGATTGCGCGGCGACGTGCGGGGTGACGATCACGTTGGGAAGCCGCCAGAGCGGATGGTCCTTCGGGAGCGGCTCGGGCTCGGTAACGTCGAGCCCCGCGCCCGCGAGCTTCCCCTCGCGCAAGGCCGCGACGAGGGCGTCGGTCGCGACGCTTTTCCCCCGCCCCACGTTCACGAAGGTCGCGCCGTGCTTCACCGCGGCGAAGAACTTCGCGTCGAAGAGGTTCGTCGTCGCCGGGGTCAGCGGCAACGCGTTCACGACGACGTCGGCCTCCGCTGCGAGCTTGAGCAGCTCGTCGGGGAGGCCGACGTAGCTCACGAAATCGGGGCCCGTCTTCCCGCTCGCACGGGTGGCCACGACGCGCATGCCCAGCGCGTGCGCGCGGCGCGCGACCTCGGTGCCGATGCCGCCGAGCCCGGCGACGAGCATCGTCTTACCCTTGAGGACGCGCAGCCCCGGCGCGGCGTCGGGGTCCCACGCCCCCGCCGGCTGCCGGGAGAGGTAGGCGGGGAAGCCCCGGTTCAGCGCGAGCGCCATGCCGATCACGTGCTCCGCGATCACGGGCCCCATCACGCGCTGCATGTTCGTGATCACGAGCTTGCGCTCGCGGACCTCGGGGATCGACACGCAATGCTCGACCCCCGCGGACATCACCTGGATCCACTTCAGGTCCTTCGCCGCCGCGACGACCGCGGGGGTGCAGAAACCCAGAACGACCTCGGCGCCCGGGGCGGCGGCCGCCGCCTCCTCCGCGCTCGACGCGCCGACGACCTCGACCCCGGGAAGGGCCTCGCGCAGGAACGCCAGCCGCGCCGGGTCGGAACCCGGCGCGACGACCTTCTTCGGGACGCGCCAGCCGGGGAGATCGCGCGAGGCGACGGGCGACACCTCGAGGCCGAGCTCGGCGACGAGGGCGTCGCTCGCGCGTGGAGCGGCGGCCACGGACGACATCATGAAGGCGAGCAGGAAAGTCCTTGTGCGCATGAAGGGAGAATGCCACGATCGGCCGAAACCTCCGTGATCGTTTTCCTCTTCCCTACGCGAACCCGGAGAGTCGCCCATGCTGGCCCCCGTCCCGCTCCTCGTGGTAGTCGTTGCTCTCGGCGCCCCGCCGGTCGCGGTCCTCCACGAGGACCCGCAGGGGAAGAACCGCCAGGGGTTCGTGACGTTCCTGGACCCCGACACGGCGGCCGCCCTCGGCACCGTGCCGGTCGGTCGGACCCCCGACCGGGCGGAGTTCGACTCCGAGACGGGACGGCTGTTCGTCCTCAACCAGGGGAAGTGGCCCGCGCTGGCCGGCTTGCCGACCGGAGACGCGGCCTCGCTCGCGGTCGTCGACGTCGCCGGTCGCGGGAGTCTCGCGAACCTGCCGCTCCCCGCCTACCCCAACGCGCTCGTCGTCGCGCCCGGAGAAGGGCGGCTGTTCGTCGCCTCGGCAGGGAAGAAGAACACTCAGGCGGTCGTGACCGTGATCGACCGCCGGACCTTGCAGCAGACGGGCCGGATCCCTCTCGGCCCGCCGATGTACGTGATCGGCCTCCCCGAGCGCCAGAGCGCGCTGCTCTCGCCGTCCGGTCGGACGGTGTTCGTCCTCCGAAGCGCTCCCACACTTAACGACGTCGCGAAGAAGTCCCGGAACGTCCCCTCCCGGCTCGTGACCCTGGACGCCGTCTCCGGCGCGCTCCGCAATCAACGCGAGCTCTCACCTCGCGCCGCCCAGATGCGGCTCTCCAAGGATCGAACCGCGCTCTACGTCCTTTGCCTCGGTCACGACGACGACGACAAGGCGCGAAAAGCCGGCGCCTACGGGACGCTGTACGTGCTCGATCCGGAGACCGGGACCACCCTTCGGGAGATCGACGCCGGATTCGACCCACCGTCGCTGGAACAGCACGAGGCGACGGGACGGGTGTTCCTCCTCGTGCGGGCGCCGAAGGAGGGTTCCCCGCACGTCGTCGTCCTGGAAGGCGCGAACGTCGTCGCGAAACTCGAGACGCCCCCGCCCGCGCGTGTCCTCCCGGTTCCCGGATCGAGCGACTTCCTCGTGCTCGGGGGAGGCGAACTGCTCAAGGTGGACGGCGGGTTCGGCTCCATCCACGGGCGCGCGGCGTTGGGGTTCGACGGCGCCGACGTGGTCAGCTCGCCCGACGGTTCCACCGCTTGGGTATCGGCGCGGAGGGGCTCGACCTTCACCGCGGTCGCGCTGGCGTCGATGGAGCACCGGGTGTCTCTTGCGTCCGGACGCACCGGCGTGAAGGCGGGCCAGAGTCTGGCCATTGCGGCGACCGCGCGTCTGGAATTCGGTGCTCTGAGATTCGCGCCCGTGGGAGTTCTCTACGAGGTTGAGCACATGGGAGACGCGATCTACGTTCCCCGCGCCTCGGAACCCTCGCTCGCGATCTCCCCCGACGGAGCGCACCTGTTCGTCCACAACCGACGCACCGAAGACGTGACGGTGGTGGACACCGCGAAGTTGGAGATCCTCGACATCGACGGCGTCGGCGACGGCGTCACGACGACGCTGGTTCCGATGGCCGATGGCGCGGCGACCCTCGCGGTCTGGGCTCGCGGGACCGCGGTCGTCCGGGTGGACGCGGAGCGCAACGTGGCTGTCGAGCGCGTCGGGAGTTCCCTGGGCAAGCTGACCGGTCGCCCGGCGTTCCGAGGAGATGCGCTGTGGATCCCCCGGGAGGACGGCGTGGAGGTGGTCTCGACCGCCACGGGCGCGCTCAAGGCGCTGGTGCCGATGACGACTCCCCGGGCGGTGATCTTCCCTTGAGCGACTCGAGGTAGGCGTCGATCTTCTCCACGTACTCGAGCGTCTCGCGATGGCGCCAGCCCCGGACGGCGGGGGCGACCTGCTCGATGCTCCGCCACGTGCACGGATCCAGGCTTTTCTCGCGCGCGGTCTGCTGCGCGCGCAGGAGCGTTCCCCGCCCCGCGTTGTAGCTGCCGAACATGAAGCTGCGGCGGTCCTCGAGGGTCGCCGGGTCGTCCCACAACCGCCAGAGCTTCCGGTCGTAGCAGATCCCCGCGGCGATGTTCCATTCGGGGTGGTCGATCGCCTGGAACTCGGGGTTCTTCGACTGGACCTCCCGGAACGTCGCCGGCATCAGCTGCATCAGGCCGCGTGCGCCGACCCGGCTCGTCGCGTCGGGGGAGAGGTTGCTCTCCGCGATCGCCTGCGCCTTGAAGACGCGCCAGTCGTAGGCGACGCCGAAGTAGCGCTTCGAGTACTTCCGGAAGAGCGGGTCGTAGCGGTCGTCCTTCCGGCCGGGGCCGTGTTGCGCCGCCGCGGGGAGCACCGACGCCGCGAGCAGCGCGACGGCAAGGAGCGCCCGGGTCAATTGAGCGCGCCGCCGATGATGATCGCGATCGCGATGAAGATCGACGCGATGAAGATCGCGACGGCGACGTTTCCCTTCCTGAGCTCCTCGGGGAAGTGGAGTTCGGGGCTGAGCCGGTCGATCGCGCGGTACGAGAGGTACATCAGCACGACGCCCAGCGCGGCGTAGAGGAAGTTCAACCCGACGATCGACCATTCCATGGGGGAGAGGGTAACCGCGGCGGGTGGGGCGACTCAAGCGGAGGTTCGCCCCCGGGCCCACGACGGGCCCGGGGGTCCCGGCGTACTAGGAGGTCAGCAGCAGCTCGGAAGCGAGCCGCTTCCAGCCGTCGGGAGACACCTCGCGAGCGATTCCGAGAACGGGAACGCCGCCGTCCTGAAGCACCGTCCCCAGCTCGGGGGACGCGGCCCGCAGGAGCCGGTCGGCGGCCTCGTCGGTCCAGGTGCGGGCGAGCGCGGCGGTGAGGAGGTTGTTCACCGCCGTGTCGCCCCTGGGGACCCGGACCTTCATGAGCCAGCCGCGCCCGTAGGGATCGTCGGCGACGAGGCCGGGATTCCCGAGCGCGTCCGGATTGACGTCGAGCACGCGGCCCGTGACCGGCGAGAGCATGCCGAGCAGCGAGCCGTCGATCTCCATCGCCCAGGCCTTCGAGCCGGCCTCGACCGCCTGCCCGGCGACGGGGAGCTTCAGCGCGTCGGGCCGGCCGAGCAGCTTGCCGGCGAAATCGTCGAGACCCACCGCGAAGACGCCGTCCCCCTCGGGGCGGGCCCACGCGTGACCGCGATGGAAGAGGCGGTCCTCGGGAATGTCGAACCAGCGCGCGCGGGCCGTGTCGGCGACGCCCGCGCCTGCGGCGTGGGCCTCGGCCTCGGCCTCGGCGGGACGCCCGCGCTGGAGCAGCATCCAGAACGGGATGAAGAGCAGCAGGTACCCGATGACGAGCAGGTACTCGAGTCCCTTGGTCGCAAGGAATTCCATGGCTACCTCCGCTCCGCCTGCATCATCGCGGGAACCGCCCCCGGGACGACCGGGACCGTCGCCGGCTGCGTCGCATGGGCCCGCGCCCACGCCGGCTCGCCGCCGAGGACGGGCATCCGCCGCACGACCCAGCGGAACACCCACAGCTCGGCGCTCAGGACCGCGGCCGAGACGACGAACTCCTGCCAGCTCGGCACGTAGTGGACCGGTGCGTACCACTTGAACGCGATCACCGAGAGGTTGAGCCGGTTGAGCAGGACGCCGAGGAGCGTCAGGACCGCGGCGACCTTGATGAACCCCATCCTGTTCCGGGTGCTCCCCAGCATGAACAGGACCATCGGGACGGCCGTCAGGCCGAGGATCTCGACGAGCCACCAGGCGGCCCAGCCGCCCTCGAAGTGGTTCCACTTCGCCTCGTGCACGAACTGCACCACCTGCAGGAACAGGTAGACGAACATCGCGCCTCCGGCGAGGCGCGCGAGCCCGATCACGATCCGGTGATGCGAGCGCTTGACGTCGTCGCCGGTGCGGTCCGCGAACACCTTCGCCGAGATCCCTCCCTCGAAGATCACCATCGCCATGCCCGCGAAGATGCTCGACACGAAGAACAGCACGGGAATGAACTCGCTGTACCAGAGGGGGTGGACCTTCGGCTTCGCCATCAGATACAGCGCACCGAGGGCGGACTGATGCAGCGTCGAGAGCGTGATGCCGAAGACCACGGTCCCCACCGTCAGCGCGGTGAGGACCTTGTGCAGCTTGCGGAAGCCGCCCCACTCGGCGATCGCCGGCGAGAACTCGATCAGCTCGGCGCCCATGTACAGCATGAAGTGCCAGGCGACGAGGAAGAGCACCGAGGTCAGGCCGAACGAGTTGCCGATGATGGGGTTGACGACGTTCCACGGGCGCCCGAGGTCCAGGAGCAGCGCGCTCGCGTAGAACACGTACGCGAGGAAGCCGTTCAGGACCGTCACGCGGACGATCGCGTGGTACTTCTCCATCCGCAGGATGTAGACCAGGAAACACAGGACGTAGGCGCCGCCCGCGAAGGCCACGCCGGCCATCACGTCGAAGCCGATCCACAGCCCCCACGCGAAGTCCTGGTTCAGGTTGGTGACGGAACCGAGGCCGTACACGAAGCGCCACGCGAGGATCACGGCGGCCACGAGCATCAGCCCGACGGTGATCACGTTGAAGGGCGTGACGAGCGGACCCGACGGCCGGAACTGGCGGAGCACGAACGGCCAGAACCGTTCGCCCGGCCTGCGGTGATAGGCATCGCTGACGGCGGCGTTCATGTCAGGCCTCCGAGTGCGGAGCGTCCTGCGCTTCCGCGGAACGTCCCGTGGCCTGGCGCAGGCCCATCAGGAACGCGGGGAACGCGGTGAGGATGAGCGGCACCGCGGTGAGGAAATCGCGCGTGGTCTCGGGGTACGAGGTGGTGTCGAGGTCCGTCCGGAAACCGACCTCGGCGAAGTCGACCGGGGAGATGTAGAGAACCGCGGTCCCGCCGGCCTCGTGCTCTCCGTAGATGTGCGAGACGTATTGGCCGGGGTTCTGGTAGATCCGCTGCCGTGCGATCTCGAGGAGCTCGCCGCGCTTGCCGAAGGTGAGCGCTTCGTTGGGGCAGTTCTCCACGCACGCGGGGAGGCCGTTCGCCTTCGCGCGCTCCCAGCACATCTGGCACTTCTGGATCTTCGGGTTCCAGCTGTTGTATTCGAACTTGGGCGCGTCGAACGGGCACGACACCATGCAGAAGCGGCAACCCATGCACTTGTCCGCCCGCCAGACCACCGGCCCTTCCTGCGTCTTGAAGAGGGCCTTGGTCAGGCACCCCGCGGCGCACGCGGGCTCGATGCAGTGCATGCACTGCGACTTGGCGTACACCTCGCCCTTCGAGGTGTCGTGACGGTTGACGACCGTCCACTGCGTGTCGTTGGTGGCGCGGGGCGGCGCTCCCGGCTTGTCGTCGGCCTCGGAGGGCGCCGGAAGGCCGTTGGCCGAAGCACAGGCGACCTCGCACGTCCGGCACCCGACGCAGCGCGTCAGGTCCACCAGAACGCCGTAGGCGTCGTCCGCGCTCCGGCTGGCCGTGGCGGCGGCCTCCGCGTCCCGGGGTGCGGCACCGACCAGCGTGGTCCCGGCCGCCGCACCCACCACCTTGAAGAAGAATCGACGATCCACGACATCACCTCCTAGAAGAGAGCCTTGTGGATCCGCGACCAGGCGGCGTCGTCGATGTGACGGTGCAGCTCGTGGACGATGAGGCCTCCGTCCGGGAGCGCCGGGACGGCGGACGCGGGCTGCAGGGCCTCGAACAGGCGATCGACCTCGCCGCGGAACCACGTCTTCGCACGACCCCCGCGAAGCAGGGAGCGCATCTCGCTGCGGCCGGCGGGAGCCTCCAGGCGCACGACCCACCCGGCGTCGAACGGCGCGCCGTTCACGAGACCGGGGGAGCCGGCCAGGGCGTCGTTGGTGCTCTCGACGGTGCCGGAAACCGGGGAACGGAGCGTGATGCTGCGGCCTCCGCGGCGCAGCGTGAAGAGCGGCTCGCCGCGACGGACCTCGCGGCCCTTCGGGGGAAGGGCGACCTCCTCGATGGGGCCGAGCACGCTCTGCACGAGATCGTCGGCGCCCACGGTCACGCCACCGTCGTCGCGACGCGCCCAGGCGTGGCCGGGGTGGAGCGCGACGTCGGAGGCGAGCCGAAGCCCGCTGAAGCGGAGCTCGTCGCCCTCCACGTCGCCGAACCAGGCGCGCACCTTCGGGCTCACGGCGTACGCCACGATCCCCGCGGGGAGCGCCAGCAGGAGGATCCCGAGGACGACGAAGCGCGCGGTGAACGCGGCGACCGCCAGGATCGGCAGGGCGATCACCACGAGGAGCATGTACGACGTCATCGTGAAGGCGTCCTTGAAGCGGGTTCTCGCGTGTTCCATGGCTGACCTCCTCGGGACCTTTTCGCGTCGGCCCCGGGCCGCTCCTATTGCACGGCCCGGACCACCGCGACGCGGGCGCGAAAGGGGCGCGGGCGACGTGTTTCGACGGAGCGCGATGAAGCGCTCGACGCCGCCGACGTTGAGTTCCTCGACGCGACCGTTGAAGGATTCATCACGCACCCCGCCTCAGCGCACGAGCTCTTGCAGGAGCCGCAGGTACGCGGCCGGGCCGAGGAGGCGGCGCACGTCGGTGATGCGCTCGCCGCCGTCCGCGAGCGTGGGACCGACGTCGTCCGGGTCGGCGAGCAGCTCGAGCGCGATCCGCCGGCGGAAGTGACGGAGATCGAGCGCGGCCTGCTCGCGCGCCGTCTCCGAACGCAGGAGCCCCCCCGCGTCCTCCGGACGCTCCGCCGCGAGCTCGACGAGCCACCCGCGCCCGTAGGGCTCGCGCGACGCCAGCGCGGGATCGTCTGCGAGCACCGGGTTCCCCCGGCGCACGCGCCCGGCGATCGGCGCGGCGAGCGCGAGGGCGCCCGCGTCGACGTCGAGCGTTCCCAGCGTCTCCCCCGCCGCGACGAGCCGGTCGTCGGCGTCGCAGCGGAACCCCGCCGTCCGCCCCACCAAAAGCGCCGCGAGGGCGTCGATGCCGAAACGGAACCGCGTGGATGCCTCTCCCCCCGCGGGACGCAGCCACGTGTGGCCGGGGGCGAAGGCGAGGTCGTCGGGAAACTCGACCGCGCCCGCCCCTTCGTGCTGCTCCGGCTCCCGCCCCGCGCCGCTGAGGGCGAGGTCGAGCGGGCAGCGCTCGCAGTCGAAGGCGCGATCGCACAGCTTGTAGGTGACGAGTCCGGCGCTCATCCAGATGCAAGGGGCCGGAGCAGCCAGGGCCGGAGCGCGCGACATCGTTCGCCCTCCCGGGTCGACGCGTCGTGCTGCAAGGCCGGGACCACGGCCGGGATCGTTGCGGCAGGCGGCTTTCCGGGTATTCGGGCCGCGGCGGGCCGTTGAGATCCTCCACACCACCGTCGAATCTCGCAGCGCCCCGGCCATTGTGGTACCGTCGGGTTCCTGTCCGCGCCGGCCCCCGGGGTCGTGGTCATGCGCCACATCGCCGGAGTTCGATCCCTCAGCGTAAGGCTCCTCCTCGCGCTGCTCGGAACCGTCGGCGTCGCCCTCACCGCCTACGCCGTGATCAGCTTCCGGTCCGCGGAGGCCGGGTTCAACTCGTTCGTGCTCGCCGAGGGGCAGCACACGAGCGCGTTGATCCGGCGCGCCACGCAGGACGCGATGCTTCTCAACCGCAAGAGCGAGGTGCAAAGCGCGCTCGAGCGCCTCGCGCGGGGCTCGACGATCACCGCCGTCCGGATCTTCGGCCCCGACGGCCGGATCGCGATGTCCTCGAGCCGCGAGGAGGTCGGCAGGCGGGTCGCCCGCACGGAAGCGCCGTGCTCGCTGTGCCACGCCTCCGGGGTGCGCCCCCCCGAGAGGACCTCGAACGGGCCGGGACTGCGCCACCTCTCCGTGATCCCGAACGACGCCTCGTGCGTCGCCGCCTCCTGCCACCGGAACGTCGCCGACCAGCCCATCGTCGGCGTGCTCGACGTGGAGATGTCGTCGGGGCCGCTCGAGTCGACCCTCCGGGCGGCGCGGCGCCGGACCATCTGGACGATGGCGAGCCTGATCCTCGTGACCGGCGCGATCTCCGCGGTGTTCATCCACCGGGTCGTGCACCGGCCGGTGCTCCGGCTCCAGGAAGGAACGCGGCGGATCGCGCGCGGCGATCTCGACACGCGCATCGAGGTGTCCGGCAGGCACGAGCTCGCCGAGCTCGCGGCGGCGTTCAACACGATGGCGGAGGATCTGCAGGTCGCGCGGGAGGAGTCGGTGCACTGGTCGCGCCGCCTCGAAGAGAAGGTCGTCGAGAAGACCGAGGAGCTGCAGCGCACGCAGCGACAGGTCCTCCACATGGAGAAGATGGCCTCGCTCGGCAAGCTCGCGGCGACCGTCGCGCACGAGCTGAACAACCCGCTCAGCAGCATCCTCACCTTCGCGAGGCTCGTCGAGCGGGAGCTCCCCTCGCACCCGATCGCGCCCGAGCCCAGGCAGGAGATGTCGGAGTGGCTGCGCCTGATCCAGGACGAATGCGCGCGGTGCGGGAACATCGTGCGCGACCTGCTGCTCTTCTCGCGCCGGAGCGGGACGGAGCGGGCGCCGTTCGACGTCCACCAGGTCGCCGAACGCAGCCTCGCGCTGACCCGCCACCACCTCGAGATGCGCCGCATCGAGCTCCGCCGCGAGCTCGAGGCCGTGGACCCCGTCGTCGTCGGCGACGCGGCGCAGATCGAGCAGGCCCTGGTCGCGCTGATCGTGAACGCCGTCGAGGCGATGAGCGGGCCGGGGGCCGCCGGCGGGGAGCTCGGCGTCCGCGTCGACGACGACCCCGAAGAGGTCCGCGTCGCCGTTGCCGACACGGGCGTGGGGATCCACCCCGAGGTGCTCCCCCACATCTTCGAACCGTTCTTCTCCACCAAGAACAAGGAAAGCGGCGTGGGGCTCGGCCTCGCGGTCGTCTACGGCATCGTGCAGGGGCACGGCGGGACGATCGACGTCGAGTCGAACCCCGGGCGCGGGAGCGTGTTTCGCCTGCGCCTGCCGCGCAAGCCGCGCCCCGGAGCGGCTCAGGAAAGGGGTCTGCGATGAGCTCGATGCTCGGTTCCATCCTCGTCGTCGACGACGAGAACGCCGTCCGCCACTCGATGACGAGCTGGTTCCGCAAGGACGGCTACGACGTCTCCGCCGCGGCGAACGCCGCGGAGGCGCTCCACCTGATGCGCGAGCGGGCGTTCGACGTGATCCTGCTGGACATCCGCATGCCGGGCATGGACGGCATGGAGCTCCAGGAGCACATCCACAACGTCGACCCGAAGATCGCGGTCATCATGATCACCGCGTTCGCGTCGGTGGACACCGCCGTGCGGGCCCTCAAGCAGGGGGCCTTCGACTACGTCACGAAGCCGATCGACCCCGACGAGCTCAGCCATCTCGTCAAGCGCGCGCTCGAGCACCGGCGCCTGACGCAGGAGAACCGGGAGCTCCGTGGCACGATCGCCGCCCTCGCGGGCGCCGAGAGCATCATCGGCTCGAGCCCCGCCGTCGGAAAGGTCCTCGAGCTGATCCATCACGTCGCGAAAACCGACGCGACGGTGCTCATCCGCGGCGAGAGCGGCACCGGCAAGGAGCTCATCGCGCGGGCGATCCACGCGAACAGCCCGAGGATGTACTTCCCGATCGTGCCCGTGAACTGCGGCGCGATGCCCGAGAACCTCCTCGAGAGCGAGCTGTTCGGCCACGAGCGCGGCGCGTTCACCGGAGCGCAGTACCGGCGCAAGGGGAAGATCGAGATGGCCGACGGAGGAACGCTGTTCCTCGACGAGGTCGGCGCCATCCCGCCGAAGATGCAGGTGGACCTGCTCCGCGTCCTGGAGTCCAAGGAGTTCACGCGCATCGGCGGGACCCGTCCGGTCAAGGTGGACTTCCGCGTCATCTGCGCCACGAACGAGGATCTCGACAAGGCGATCGCGGACGGCCGGTTCCGCGAGGATTTCTATTACCGCATCAACGTCTTCACGATCGAGGCCCCGCCGCTGCGGGCGAGGCGCTCGGACATCCCGATCCTCGCCGAGCACTTCCTCCACCGTTTCTCGCAGCAGATGGACAAGCCCTTCACGGCGATCGGGTCCGCGGCGATGAAGCTTCTCGCCGCGCACGACTGGCCCGGCAACGTGCGCGAGCTGCAGAACGCGATCGAGCGCGCCGTCGTCGTCGGCACGCCGCCGACGATCGAGGCCGACGACCTGCCGTTGCGTCCACGCGCCGCCGCGCCCGCCCCCGGCGCGGCGCTCACCGACGTCGAGCGCCACCACATCGCCTCCGTCCTCGAGCAGACGAGCTGGAACATCACCCGCGCGGCCGAGATCCTCGACGTCGACCGCGTGACCGTCTACAACAAGATCAAGAAGTACGGCCTCGCCCGCGGCGGGTCGTCGTCCGCGGAGGCCGAGAGCTAGTCCCGGTGGAAGCGCTGCATCTCGTCCCGATCTTCCTGGGGGAGAAGGCCGAGCTCCTGCGTCCGCTGGGCCTTGCGCTGCGACGGACGTTCGGCCTGGTGTGCGAGGAACACCCCCCCGCGTTCGATCCCGAGGTCGCCTTCGACGCGGGTCGCGGGCAATACAACTCGCGCGTGCTCCTCGCCCACCTGCTGCACGCGGCGCCGCACACGCGCGTGCTGGGGGTCGCCGGCGTCGACCTGTTCGTGCCGGTGCTGACCTTCGTCCTCGGCGAGGCGCAGCTGGGCGGACGCGCGGCCATCGTGTCGATCCACCGGCTGCGCAACGAGCCTTACGGGCTCCCCGAGGATCCGACCCTGCTGCTCGACCGGCTCGTGAAGGAAGCCGTGCACGAGATCGGACACAACTTCGGCCTGCTGCACTGCCCGATGACCCGCTGCGTCATGTCGAGCTCCGCGGGGGTGGAGGAGGTCGACCTCAAGTCGGAGCGCTTCTGCGACCGCTGCCTCGCCCAGATACGCGCGGCGGAGGTGGATCCCGTCGGCTGGCGCCGATTCCTCACCGTCCGGCGGAGGGCCTGAGCGCCCCCCCTCGGCGTTCCCGTATCATGCGGCGGCATGCTCGGCACGACGCTGCGCGCGAACGCCTCCCGACTGCTCGTCGCGGGCTCCGCGGCGCTGTTCGTCGCCGTGTTCCTCCGCAACACCTGGATCGTCGACGACGCGTTCATCACCTTCCGCGTGATCGACAACTTCGTGCACGGTCTCGGCCTGACCTGGAACCCCGGAGAGCGGGTCCAGGTCTTCACGCACCCGCTCTGGATGTTCGTGATGACCGGCGTGCACGCCGTCACCCGGGAGTTCCTCGTGTCGACCCTGGCGACGTCGCTCGCGGCATGCCTCGCGGCGCTCGAGGTCGCGCGCCGCTCGTTCGGACGCGCCGAAGCCGCCTGGCGGCTCGCGCTCGTCGTCGGCATCGTCGTGTCCTCGAAGACCGTCGCCGACTACACGTCGTCGGGGCTCGAGAACGCCCTGGCCTACCTGATCGTGGCGGCGTTCGTGCTCCAGGCGGGCCGGGTCGACGAGGCCCCGACGCCGCGCGGCGTCGCGATCCTGTGGACGCTCGCCTCGCTCGCGTTCCTGAACCGGCACGACGCGGTGTTGTTGTGCCTTCCCGCGGCGGGCTGGCTGACCTGGCGGAGCGCCGTGACGCTGGGACGCACCGCGCTCCTCGCGGCCGCGCTGGGTTGCCTCCCCGGACTCCTGTGGGTGGCGTTCGCGACCTTCTACTTCGGGTTTCCGCTTCCGAACACCTACTACGCGAAGGCGGCGGTGGAGCTGCCGCTCGACCTGCGACTCCGACGCGGCTACGCGTATTTCGGCAACAGCCTCGCCTGGGACACCTTGTCCCACCTGGGCGCGCTGGGCGCGGCCTGGCTCGCCTACCTGCGGCGGGACCGCGTCGCGGCGGGAGTCCTCGCCGGCTGCGCGGTCTACGCCGTCTTCATCCTCCTGAACGCCTCCGCCACGCACATGGCGGGCCGGTTGTTCTCCGTTCCGTTCTTCCTCGCGTTCCTGGTTCTCGCCCGCCTGTGGCCGTCCCGGCGGAGCGCCGTCGCGCTCGGAGCGGCCCTCGCGGTGTTCAACCTCGCGGCGCCGATGGCGCCGTGGAAGATGGGCGGCGCGTTCTACCGGCTTCCGGCGCAGCACGAGAACCACATCGACACGAACGCCCTGGTCCATCGCGAGGGTCCGCACGTGAGTCTGGGCCGGAGCGAGGCGGAGACGCTCGCCGAGCACCCGTGGTTTGCCTCCGGTCTCCAATTCCGGCTGCAACCGGAGCGAATTCACGTCGGCGGTCCGCGGGGGGGCGAGCCGATCGGGTTCTTCGGTTTCGCCGCGGGGCCCGCCAAACACGTCGTGGACTACTGCGCCCTCACCGATCCCCTGCTGTCCCATCTGCCGACGTGTGTTCCCGCACCGCGACGGGGCTGGAAGTCCGGCCATTTCTATCGGACGCCCCCCGAGGGGTACCTCGAGAGTCTCGCGACGGGGGAGAACCGCATCGCGGACCCGACCCTGCATGCGTTCTACGAGGATCTCCGCCTCGCCACCCGCTCGCCCGAGTTGTGGAGCGGCGCCCGGCTTCGGGCGATCTGGCGGCTCCAGACCGAGGGAGTGAGGGCCGCGCGCGCCGCTCCGCCGGGAAGTTGCCGTGCGTTGGGGTCGATGCGCGGGCCGGTGAGGGCGGATTGAAGGGACGGGACGCACCGCGGTCGGACCGCGGCGCGTCCCGGGTCGCGATCGACTACTTGCCGCCCCCGGAGGCGACGATCGGCATGCCGACGAGCCGGACGGAGTCCTTCGTCCCCGGCGCCTTCTCGTAGAGGCAGGTCTCACCCTGCTGGCAGGAGGGTTTCTCCACGACCGTGGGCCGACGGTACTGGGGATCGGTCTCGTTCGGGAGCTGCGCCTGCGGCCCGCGGGATCCCGGCAGCTTGAGGGTCGCGAACATCGGGTCGAATTCGGGGCCGCCGAGCGTCGCGGCGACCGGGATTCCGTCGGTCGCGGCCTCGGCGGCGGCGGAGGCGGCGGAACCGAGATGGATCTGCATCGTCTTCACGGTATCGACCGCCATCCCGCGCCACGTGCCGGGCTCGAAGCGCCACTCGCGGATCGTCGCAGCCGCCGCGGCCTCGAGCCCCGCGCCCTTCACCGAGCAGTCGAGCACGCGGACCTCGGCCACGCTTCCGTCCTTGCGGACGACGGTCGACACGGTGAGCACCGCGCCGTTCCCCGCGCTCCCGTCTTCCGGAAGCGCGACCGGCCGGGCCGATTCGGCGATGACCTTGGGCGCGGTCACACCGTTCACGCCGGGGGTGTAAGGGTTGAGCTTGCGTTCCCCGGCCTGCGCGAGGGATGCGGCAAGCACGAGGACCGTCGACACCGTCAACACTCGGGACGTCGTTCGCATGGTTGGCCTCCTCCTGGACGGGCCCTGCTTACCCGGATCCGGCGACGGAATCAAGCCTGACCGCGGGAATCGAGGGCGGGTTGCAGCGAACCGGAACCTCGTCGTGTCCGAGGGGGTCCGCGTGCCCGACACGAACCCGCATGAGGTGCCTCGAATTCATGGCGGTTTGCGGGCGCGAGTTCCGCTGGCGGCAGGGCGACTCCCGACGTATAGGCCTTGGGTCTGCGGGCGCCCTGAGGGGGGGACTTGCACGGCAGGTTGGGGGACGGACCTGTGGGTCACGGGCCCGCACGTGCGCGACGTCTCGTGACGTTGGTCGCCATTGCCGCCGCGGCATCGCTTGCCGCCTCGGCGCAGTCGACCGTCTGGGTCGACGACGCGTCGTGCCCGGCGCAGGGAACCGGCACCCAGGCCGACCCCTACTGCAGGATCCAGGATGCGATCTGCCGTCACCGCAACGATCCCGGAGGAGTCCTCGTCCGCGTCCTGCCCGGCAGTTACAACGAGGCCGTGCGGTTGTTCGCGGCGGTCGACCTCGAGTCCACGGACGGCCCCGCCGTCACGACGATCAACGGCACGGGGAAGGCCTGCATCGACGTGAACTGCGCGGTGAGCAGCGTGAGCCCGTGCTCGACCGTTTATCTCCCCTCCGGAGCGAACGGCCGGGTCGAGGGGTTCCGCATCGTCGGCGGCGCGGGACTCCGCCAGACCTGCGACGGGGGATGCGACATCCAGATCGGAGGCGGGATCACGATCCTGGGCTCATCGCCCACGATCACCCGCAACGAGATCGTCGGGAACGTCCTCGCGCCTTCGAGCAACCAGACGATCTCCTTCTATGGGGCCGGCATCTACATCCAAGGGGTCGGCACCACCGCCGCCCCCACGATCACGAAGAACCTGATCGAGGGGAACGTCGCCAACCCCCCCGCCGGAACCAACCCGCGACCGTCGCTCGCCTTCGGCGGCGGGATCTACGCGGGATTCCAGACCTCCCCGGTCATCACCGAAAACACGATCACGGGAAATCTCGTCGGGGACGGTTCGGACAAGCAGGTCGCCGGAGGGGCCGGGATCGCCGTGTACAGCGGCTGGTCGAACACCTTCGCGACCATTCGACGCAACGTGATCCGCGGGAACATCGCCGCGGACTACGCGGGGGGCCTCCTGTTCGGCGAATCGAATCCCGACGCGCAGTCGCACCCGCCGGTCGACCCGTCGCGGGGCATCGCGGAGAGCAACCTCCTCGTCGAGAACGAGGCGTACGAGGGGGGAGCCCTCGCCCTCTCGACTTCCGAGGCGACGATCCGCAACAACACGATCGCGGACAACATCGCCTTCGAGACGGGAGGGAACGGGGGCCGAGGCGGCGGCGTGATGGCCTACCCGCCGGGAACCGGAGCAACCGCGCAGGCGAGCCTCGTCAACAACCTCCTCACGTTCAACGACGCTCAGCCGGGCACCACCCCGTCCACCGGAGGCGCCCTCTTCGTCGAGACGGGGGCCGATCCGACGATCGTCTTCACGGATATCCACGGGAACACGCCGAACAACGTCGGGGGGAGCAAGACCGACGGCGACTACATCGGCGTCGCCTCCAACGTCGACCTGGACCCCGTGTACTCGAGCCGAACCCCCGGGGCACGGGACTATCACCTGCTCGTCTCGAGCCCGGTCATCGACGTGGGCTCGAGCGTCGACGCCCCCACCGAGGATCTCGACGGCGTCCCCGTCCCGCAGGACGGGAACGAGACGGGACCGGTCGGCCCCGACCTCGGGAGCTACGAGCTCCCCTCCGACATCGACGACGACGGCAGCCCCGACTGGATCGACCTCGACGACGACGCGGACGGCGTGGCCGATCTCGGCGACTGCGCGCCGACGCGACGCGGGGTGACGACGCTCCCGCAACGGGTCGGTGACGACCTGCACCTCGACAAGACCGGCGGGGGACGGCTGACGTGGACCCGCACGGCGCAGGGGCACGCGTACAACGTCTATCGCGGCACGCTGCAGTCGCCCTGGGTGTACGACGAGTCCTGCTTCGAGACCGAGTCGCCCGACGCGACGGCGGACGACGCGACCATCCCCGCGCCCGGGCAGGGTTTCTTCTACCTGGTCTCGGCGAAGAACCTCTGCGGCGAGTCGTCCCATGGGCGGACGAGCCAGGGGGTCGACCGGTTCCCCCCCGTCACGTGCCCGCCGGCAAGCCGGGACTCCGACGTCGACGCCGTCCCCGACCTCGCGGACAACTGCCCGCTCGCCGCGAATCCGACGCAGACCGATCTCGACGGCGACTTCGTCGGGGACGCGTGCGACAACTGCCTGAGCGCCGCGAACGCCGACCAGGCCGACCCGGACGGCGACGCCCGCGGGAACGCCTGCGACAACTGCGACCTCGACGCGAACCCCCTCCAGGAGGACTTCGACCTCGACGGCTTCGGCGACTTCTGCGACGGCGACGACGACGGCGACGGCGCACCCGACGCCGCGGACTGCGCGCCCCTCGACCCGAGTCTCGCCGGGCCTCCGTCCGAGGTCGCGGGGGTCCTCGTGGACGACCTCGCGGGAACCACCGTGGCGTGGGGCTCGCTCGGCGCCTCCGCGCGGTACGACGTCGCCGGCTCCGACCTCGCCGCGCTGCGCGCGGACGGCAACGCGGGCGCCGCGACGTGCCTCGCGGACGACGTCACCGCGACCAGCTGGGCGGATCCGAGGCCGGAGCCCGCGCCGGGAGACGGGTTCTACTACCTGGTCCGAGCGCAGAACGCCTGCGGGAACGGCGGATACGGGAACGGAAGCGGCGGCGCGCCGAGGAGCCCCCTCACGGGCTGCCCGTAACCTCGACCTCGCGGCCTTCGACCACATCCCGTTCGGCGAGTGTCACGGAGGCGGCGATCCCGATCCATCGGCCGGAGCCTGGTCCACCCGCGCGAGGATTCCGATTGACTCCTCTCCCGCTTCACGGTAATCGGAACGGCGGAGTCCGGATCACCTTCCCGGGGGGAATCATGCGATCGATCCTCGTCGGCGCCTTCGTGTTCTCGAGCCTTCCCGTCCTCGCCGGCACGCTTCGCGAGCCGCTTCCCGAGGTCCTCGCGGCGGCGGCGGCCGACGAGAAGGTCCCGGTCTCGATCGTCTTCAAGGCCCAGGCGACCCCCGCCGAGCTCGGCGCGATCGCCGACCGCCACGACGCCGAGCGCGACAGGCGCGCCGCGCTCGTCACCCGGTTGAAGTCGGTTGCGATCGACGGGCAGCGCGCGGTGCTCCAGCTCGTGCGGAGCGCCGAGGCCTCCGGCCGGGCGGCGCGCGTGCGCCCGCTCTGGCTCACGAGCGTCGTCGGAGCGGACCTCCCCCCCGACCTCATCCGGGCGATCGCGGCGCGTCCCGAGGTCGACCACGTCAACTGGAACCCGAAGCGCGACGTCTTCCTCGGCGGCCGCGCCCCGGCGTCGAAGCTCGACCGGGCTTCGCCCACCACCACGATCGGCACCGACGAGATCGAGTGCGGCACCGACAAGATCCGCGCCCCCGAGGTCTGGAGCTCGCTCGGGATCACCGGGGCGGGCGCGGTCGTCGCCGTGATCGACACCGGCGTCTGCTACGGCCACCCGGACATCGCGAACCAGATCTGGGTGAACCCCGGCGAGGACCTCGACCACAACGGGCTCGTCATGGATCCTGCCGACGTCAACGGGTTGGACGACGACGGCAACGGCTTCGTCGACGATTTCATCGGCTGGGATTTCGATCTCAACGACAACAACCCCAACGACGACTCCAACGGCCACGGCTCCCACTGCGCGGGGACCGTCGGCGGCGACGGCACCTCCGGCACGCAGGCCGGCGTCGCGCCCGGCGTCAAGATCATGCCGGTGCGCGTGGGCGTGACCTTCGCCGACGAGGTCGACGTCTGGAGCGCGATGCAGTACGCGGCCGAGAACGGCGCCGACGCGATCTCGATGAGCCTCGGCTGGCCGCACAACCAGAACCCCGACCGGGCCACGTGGCGGAACAACGCCGAGAACACGATCAACCTCGGCACCGCGATGGTCATCGCGGCCGGCAACGAAGGCGCAGGCGCGGAGCCCGACAACGTCCGCACCCCCGGCGACGTCCCGCGCGTGATCACGGTGGGCGCGACCGACTGCGCCGACGCGATCGCGGGTTTCTCGTCGCGCGGGCCGGTGACCTGGCAGGGCGTCGCCCCGTTCAACGACCATCCGTTCCCGCCGGGGCTCGTGAAGCCCGACGTCTCGGCGCCGGGGGTGGACACGAAGAGCCACAATTTCTGCTCCGGGTACACCTTCATGTCCGGGACCTCGATGGCGACGCCCCACACCGCCGGAGCCGTCGCGCTCATGGTCTCGGCGAACCCGAGCCTGACCCACGACGAGATCAAGTCGACCCTCGAGTCGACCGCGATCGAGCTCGGCGCCCCGGGGAAGGACAACGAGTTCGGCTCCGGGCGCATCGACGCCTACGAGGCGGTCGCCGCAGTCGCGGGTCCCCTCGGGTACGAGAGCCACTCGGTCTCCGACGCGAACCCCGGGCACGGGAACAACGACGGCAACGCCGATGCGGGGGAGATCCTCACCGCGACGATCGTCCTGCGGAACAAGAACGCGACCCCCGCCACGGGGGTCTGGGGGATCGTGAGCACGACCTCGCCGGACGTCGACGTCGTCGACGACGTCGTGTTCTGGCCGGACATCGCGGGGAGCTCCACGGCCGCGTCGACCGCGCCGCATTTCACCTTCAAGGTGAAGCAGGGATGCGGCCAGAACGTCCGGTTCAAGCTGCGGCTGTTCAGCGGCGGCGGGGACAAGTCGTACGCCGGCTTCTCCGTGCGCGTGGGCCTGCGCCAGGACTCGGTGTTCTTCGAGGACGACATGGAATCCGATCGCGGCTGGGTCGCGAGCGGCACCGAGACGGCGAACCGCTTCGTCCGCCAGGATCCCAAGCAGGTCTCGCTCGACGGTGGGGCGATCGCCCAACCGGCCGACGACCACGGCGCGACCCCCGACGTGCTCGCGTGGGTGACGGGCAATCCCAACACCAACGGCAACTTCGATCCGGGCGACGGGGACGTCGACCTGGAGGCGCTGCTCGAATCGCCCACGATCAACGCGACGGCCGGCGACAACCTCACGCTCGAGTACGCGCGCTGGTTCTTCCTGGGAACGCCGACCGCGTTCGACGCCAGTTTCTTCGAGATCCAGCTCTCCAACAACGACGGCGCGAGCTACACGACGGTCGAGCGCCTGGAGGCCGGCGCCGGAGGCTGGGTCGCCGCGAGCGTCCCGGTCAGCGTCGCCGCGTCGCCGCAGATGAAGATCCGCGTGCGCGTGAAGGAAGAGAAGCTCCTCGGCGCACCCGGAGACACCCTCGTCGAGGGACTCATCGACGACGTGCGCCTCTACGGCTTCACCTACCTGTGCGACACCTTCACCCCCCCCGCGGCCCAGCGCCCGAACCCGGTCGGGAACACGCTCACCGCGTCGCGCCACGCGGAAGGGGTGCGTCTCGACTGGACGCCTCCGCCGGTGGACGGAACGCACGCGGCGGCGACGAGTTACCGGATCTATCGCTCCGCGAGCCCGTCGGGCGGGTTCTCGGTAGGCGCGACGTCGACCGCCGCGTTCCACGTCGCGGCGGAGGAGAACGCGAACGGCCTCGACCGCTACTGGCTCGTCGTCGCCGTCAACGGCGGCGGCGACTCGGGGGACGTCCCGACGCCCTGAGCCTCAGCGGTCGAGCCACTCGCGGAAGAGCCGCACCGATTCCGGGTTCTCGAGGATGCCGACGTGGCTCTCGGGGAAGCCGTGCATCCGCCAGGCCTCTTCCTGCGCGCGCGGCTCGAGCTGGCTCTTCAGCGCGATGACGCCGTCCCCCGCGCCGTCCGGGCCTTCCTTGCCGGGGAGCCCCCATCCGAAGAAGAGGAGGAACGGCAGGTCCTTCGGCAGCGGCTTCGCGAGGACGTTCGTCAGGAACTCGCTCCCCGTGGCGAGGTCGCGCCAGGACGGCACGACGACCGGCGCGCGCTTGACGCCGGTCGCGGCGGCGTCGTTCCCGCCGTACGCCGCCGCGAACGAAACGTAGGAGCGAAGCCACGCCGGCCGGCCGTTCTCACAGAGTCTGCCGAGCGCCGAACGCGCGACGAGCCCGCCCATGCTGTGGGCGACGAGAACGACGCGCAGCTTGGAACCGTGTTTCGCGGCGGCCGTCGCGAGCGAGGTGGCGAGCCCGGCCCCGAGCTTGTCCAGCGGCATCCCCGACGGGTAGTAGAAGAACCACGGCTGGAACCGCGTCCGGTCGAGCGCGGCGGCGAGGGACTTGAAGTCGCGCGGAGTCCCCGAGGCGCCGTGCACGAAGACCACGATCGTCTTCGACGGGTCGATCGGCTCGAGGCCGAAGAAGCTCGTCTGGATCTCCGCGAGGAATCCCGCCGGGTCGTAGAGGCCGCGCTCTCCGCGCTCGGGATCGAAGATCGGGTCGTCGAGCGACGACGCGAGGGCGCCGGTGTTCACCGCAGCCGCGCGCAGGGGAACCGGGAGGGTTCGCGGGACCGACGGCCGGGCGGCGAGAC
This sequence comes from Candidatus Polarisedimenticolaceae bacterium, assembly GCA_036376135.1. Taxonomy (NCBI): domain Bacteria; kingdom Pseudomonadati; phylum Acidobacteriota; class Candidatus Polarisedimenticolia; order Candidatus Polarisedimenticolales; family Candidatus Polarisedimenticolaceae; species Candidatus Polarisedimenticolaceae bacterium. The sequence continues at coordinate 21,137 of DASVAW010000085.1, forward strand.
TCCCGCCGTCGATCACGAAGCCGTCGACGGTCGCGGAGGCCGCGACGGAGACCGGGGCGCTCTCCGCGACGACCTCTCCCTCGGTCCAGAAGCCGTCGCCGTCGCGATCTTCGAGCAGGTAGACGCGGTACGCACCCTCGGGGAGCAGCAGGCTCACCCAGGGAAGGCTCGGAACGACGGCCCGCGTCGCCACCAGGTGCGGTCGCCCCTCGACGTCCGCGACCGCCACCGCGGCTCGGGGCCGCGTCCCCGCGTCCCCTTCCGCGAGCCGGTAGGTCAACGCGAAGCACCCCTCGGGAGCGAGCTCGCGCACGAGGTCCGGTCGCGGCGTCTGTGCGACCTCGCGCTTGAGGTCCGCCTTGCGCCGGGCCATCTCGAGGTAGGCGCACCCCGTCGAGGAGGCGAGCATCGCCGCCAGCGTCGCGCACAGGAAGGCCTGCGCACGACCGCCGGGGCCGCGGCCGGCACCCGTCAGAATTTCACCATGTACTTCTTCGCTTCGAGGCAAACGCTGAACGCCTTCTTGAAGTTCGCCGTCCCCTCGGCGGTGGCGGTGGACGCCTGCGCGACCTGCTGGCTGGCCTGCGCCTCGGCCTGTTTCTGGGCGCCGCGCGCCCGGCTCCGCCCGGCGATGAGCCCTGCGGCGGCCCCGTAAGCCGCCCCCTTCCCCGCGTCGTCGCTGGCGATCTCTCCGATGAGCGCCCCTGCGGCGGCGCCCTTGACCGCGGTCTTCGCGCCGGCGCCCTGCGTCGCCTGGGCGGTCTGCTGCGTCGTCGCGGCCGCGCTCTGCTTGGCGGCGTCGGCTTGCTTGGCCAGCTCGAACGGATCGGTCCCGGTGCTCTGGACCGCGTAGTTGTAACACTCGCCCTCGTCCTTGGACTGCTGCGAGGCGTCCTGCCCGGCCGTCGGGAAGACGTAGACGTTGATGGTGGCCGCGAGCGTCTTCTGGCCGGTGGGGGCCGCCGGGGCCTGCGCCGACACCGAGGTCGCCGCCACCAGCGCGACCGCCGCGATTCCGATCGTCCCGAGGTTCATCGCCCTCTCTCCTTACGGACGGGTCTGCGGCGTGCACGCGCCGAAGACGGAAACGGTGAGGTCCTCGCGCGCGACCGCACCCGTGAAGGTGCCGTCGTCCTCGCGGATCTGGAAGCTGAACGCGCGGCCGCCTTCGATCCCCTGCAGCGTGATCACCCCGTCGCGACGATCGAGCACGCTCGCGACGGTCGAGCGGTTCTCGCCGCTCGCCGCCGTCGTGCTCAGCTTCTTCGTGGCGAGGTCGATCTCCAGGAACTGCGGGACCTTCCAGGACGTCGCCGGACCGGACTCGCATCCGTCCATCGCGACGCACACCGACGCCTCGACCGCGGAGCACAGCAGCGCCTTCGCGCCGGCCAGGTTGTCCGCGGAGGCCGACGAGGTCGCCAGCGCCGCCGACACGATCAGGAGCACCGCACGCCGTTTCATCTCGGACCTCCCTCGGCCGACACGGCCGCCGGGGGATTATCCCCCTCGCGTCGACGGCGGTCGACATCCGAAAAACTACTGGTTTTGATTCCCCGCCCTCGCCCGCGTACTAGGATCTCCGCGTTCACTCCAAGAGCCCCACAGGAGAAGACCATGAAGCTCACCGTGAAATCCGCGCTCGTCACCGCTGCGGCGATCCTCTTCGTGTCCGCCGTGATCGCCCAGGAGCCGCCGGCTCCGCCGCCCACGCCTGCGCCCGCCCCCGCGCCCGCGCCGACTCCCGCGCCCCCGCCCGCCGCCGTCCCGCCGGTGGCGATGGCCGAGGAAGCGAAGATCACGATCGACGGCAAGGCGGACGGCGACGGCAAGATGGAGGTCGTCTTCACCCCCGCGCAGGGCACGCCGGTGACCATCACCGTACTCGTCGCCAAGAAGATGAAGCCGAAGGAGGTGGCCGAGGATCTCGCCAAGAACCTCAAGGTCTCCCTCGGCGAGGGTTACAAGGTCGAGCAGAACGACGAGAAGGTGGAGATCAAGGCCAAGGACGACAAGAAGTTCAGCATCGCCGTGGGCGGGGTCACCGTGCCGGGCATGTCGGTCTCGTTGAAACTCAAGTGAGAGCCGCCGCGGTTCTGGTCGCCGCGTGCCTGACGGCGTCGCCGTCCTTCGCCGCGAAGGAGCCGCCGCCGATCGAGGTCTACCAGGGGCTCGTGCAGGTCATCAACGCTCCGGCCGGCGGCGGGATGGCGCGGTTCACGGTCCGCATCCTGCGGTGGTCCACCGACGAGGAGAAGATCCCCCTTCGGGACGCCCTCGCGAAGGGCGGGTCCGAAGCGCTGGCGGATGCGATGGAGAAGGTGGAACCGGCCGCGTACCTTCAGATCGACTCGAACCTCCGCCACGCGATCCGCGTCGCGTCGACGTGGGAGACGGAGAAGGGGCGCATGGTGCGCCTCGCCACGGACCGTCCCATCCTCATCGGCGAAGCGATGCGGAACACGCGATCCATGGACTACCCGATCGGAATCCTCGAATTCCTCGTGCCGGCCGAGGGTCCCGGCGAGGGAATCCTGCTGGCGGCGTGCGAGGCCGGTTTCGACGCCCAGGGGCGGCTCGAGGTGAAGTCGCTTCCGCAGTCGACGGGCCCGCAGCGCCTCACGATGGTCGAGAAGCAGAAGCAGAAACAAAAGAAGCAGAAAAAGCAGGAATCGGAATAAACCGTCGCGGGTCGCGACGACGCATCGGAGGAGAAGATGACACCGAAGTCCCTCAGAATTGCCCTCGGACCGGCGGCGCTCGCGCTGTGCTGCGCGGTGAACGCCCAGGCCGCGATCGACAAGCCGGTCGTCGGGCACGTCGGGTTCGGCCCCGCCTTCCCGCAGGGTGACGCCGGCGACACCGTGGAGAGCGGATGGGCGTTGCACGGCGGCGCGACCTGGATGTCGCCGAGCGGTCCGCTCGGACTCCGCCTCGACTTCGGCGTCGACTGGTTCGACATCAAGCGCGACGTGCTCAACCTGATCGACACGGAACCGGGCTCGCCGCTCACCATCGAAGCGCCGGACAACGGCGACGTCCGCTCGTGGTCGGGAACGGTCGACCTCATGTGGAACCCCTCGAACAAGGGGAAGGTCGGCTTCTACCTCGTCGGCGGGGTGGGGATCTACTACAACCAGTACGGCCTCTCCGAGAACGGGTACGGCACCGGGTACTGGTGCGACTGGTACTGGGGCTACTGCTACCCGACGCTCGTGGAGGGCCAGTACGTCATCGAGTCCGGCAACTCCTGGGACTGGGGCCTGAACGCCGGCGGGGGCGTGACCTTCGAGCTGAGCAGCGGAGCCGAGCTGTACCTCGAAGCCACCTACCACTGGGTCGACACCGAGAACAGTGCGTCGTGGGTCCCGGTGACCTTCGGGATCCGCTGGTAAGCCGAGGTTCGGCGGACCGGGCCGCGCGCCCGGTCCGCCGTTCCGCCTCACTTCAGAACGCGGGCTTTCTTCAGATTCTTCACCGTCAGGTCCGCGACCTCCACCACCGCCGTCCCGACACCGCGCTCGAGGTCGGTCGTGTAGCTGCCGATCCATCGCGGCCCTTCCACTCCCAGCGAGTGGAACTCGGACCGGATCTCGAGGATCAGGAACGTGGAGTTCTTGGAATCGCCGATCGGAACGCTCCCCCCCAGGAACACTCCGTAAGGACCCGAGCTCGCGCCGATGCCCACGCTGAGCGTCGCGGAGGACTCGTTCTCCTTGCCCTGCCCGCTGACGCGGAACACCAGCGCGGCGTCCGCCCCGATCTCGCGCACTTTCGCCTCGACCGCCTCGCGGCTCGCGAGGTCCTCCGGAGTCAGGACCTTGTGCGCGGCCACGGCGTCCGTTCCCTGCGCCTTCAGGCCGAGGACCGCGTAGTCCTCCATCTGGCCCCTCACGGTCTCGTCGGCCAGCTTCGCGTACACCACGACCTTGCGGTACGCCGCCGGCTTCAGCTCCGGCGCCGTCCAGGCCGTCTTGCCCTTCGTCTTGGCCGCTGCGTCTAGGCCGACGGCGAGGCCGAGGAGTGGAACCAGCACCCAGGCCAATCTCTTCATGGGAATCTCCGCGACGCATCGTACAGCGTCGGGCTATCCTGACGGCATGCTGGAGAAGATCATGAATCGATGGATCGTCGCCGCCTGCGTCGTCGTCCTCCTGGCGGCCGCACCCGCCCATGCCGGCAAGATCAAGACGGACTTCAACCCGAAGGCCGACTTCGATGCGTATCGGACCTGGGACTGGGTGGAGGGCCACGACGTCGGCCACCGCGGGGTCCTCGCCGGGAAGGCCGCACGGGAGCTCGTCGAGAGCGCCCTCACGAGCGACCTCGAGCGGGTGGGCCTCCGCCGCGTCGCCGCGGGGGAGAAGCCCGACCTCGTCGTCCGCTACGTGGGGGAGGTCTCCGACGCGGCGAAGGGCACGACCTCCGGCTACCTGGGGGGGTACGAGCCGTACATCATGGGGGAGTGGAGCCAGGGGTTCCAGACGGCCCTGAACGTCTCGGAGAAGTCCGCGACGATGATGGTCGACCTCATCGATCCCGACACCAAGATGCTCGTTTGGCGCGCGTTCATCGAGCAGAAGTACGGATCGACCGCGAGCCAGATCGGAAGCCCCGTGGCCGAGGCGGTGCGCAAGGCGTTCGAGGATTACCCGCCGAGCGAATCGGCCCGCGCGCGCAAGCTCAAGGAGTGGGAGAAACGCGAAAAGGCTAAATGAGCCCCGCCTTGCGCAGGGCCTGCGTGATCTTGGTGATCACGTCGAGCCCGGCCTCGGGCTTGATCCCGGGGTCGATCGAATCGCTGGTCCCGGACCACACGATCCTCCCCTTCCCCTCGTCGAGCCGCCAGTAGTCGCACTTGAACCGCGCGCGGCTCTTGTTCTCCATGTACCCGGGCACTTCCACCTGCTGGTAGGTGTACCAGTACGACCCGTACCAGTCCTGGCCGACGTATTGGGGCTGGAGGGAAGTCTCGGACTCCTTCCACTTCACCTTGGTCTCGATGCCGACGAGGTTCGTGATCAGGACGCTGTCGAACCCCTCGGCCGCGACCTTCGCCGTCGCGGTCTCCCGGTCCTTGGGAAGCTCGGGGAACAGCCGGTACGACGGGATCACGACCACGCCCTGAAGGGCGAGCTCCCCCGCGAAGATCTCCTCCCAGTTCTTCCGGCGATCGAGATCGGGGCTCACGAGCACGAGGAGGAGCTTCTTCGCGGGGCCGACCCCCGCGGTCTTTCCGCTCGCCTCGAGTTTGGTCCCGGCCGGCGCCTGGAGGGCGGCCAGGGCGAAGATGAGGGCGAGGCCCGCCGCCAGGGTGGGTCTCGTCGCCATCAGAACGCCAGCGTCAGGTAGGCGCTCAGGCCGCTGATCTGGTAGTTGAACTTCGCCTTGTACTTCTCCGTCTCGTATTCCTTGAGACGCACCGTCGTCGTGTCGAGCCCGAGCGCGACCCCCACGTTCCGGGTGAAGTGCCACTTCATGCGCAACGCGCTCTCGCGCATGCCGCCGTTGATCTTCCCGTAGTCGAGGTTGAACAGGCGCACGTACATCAGGACGGTCAGCCGGTCCCGGACCGCCCAGTCGACCTGCAGGCCGACGAGGGGGACGGGGAACTTCACGTCGGCCTCCTTGTTCACTCCCCCCGCCACCGGCCCGTCGGGTCCGATCACGGAGCCGGCGGCTTCGAGTCCCGCCGTCAGGGTGAGGTAACTCAGGCCGGCCGAGCCGGAGATGCGCACCTGGTCGAGGTTGAGGAAGTCGTACCGGTACGCGGCGTACACGAAGCGGGAGTCGAAGGTCGCCGTGACGTACGCGCCCTCCTGGAAGGTGTACTCCCCCCACTCCACGTCCCGATCGGAGACGACGGAGTGCGAGCGATTGAACTGGACGAGCCCGAAGTCCAGCAGACTCCTCCCGGTGATGCGCCACGTCCCCTCGCCGCGCAACGACTGCTTGGAACCGGGAAGATCGAAGATGTCCTCGAAATTGATGCTCACGCCGGTGCCGGCGTCCGCGAGGGACAGCCCCCCCTCGGTGGTGAAGCTCGCGGCCTGGCCGCCGATCCAGAGCTGGATCTTGTCCGGAACGCCGGCGAACTCCGCTCGCGCCGGAGCAACCGCTCCGAGCGCGAGACACAACGTGGCGACCACGTACCAGCGACGGGTGTGCATCGTCTCCTCCCTTTCCGCGGGGCCTCGAGTCGTCTCCCGCCGCAAAGTACCATCGGCCGCGTGCGATCCGATAGGGCAAACTCCCCGAAGATGACCGGCCTCAAGCGTCCCCCCGGCCCGGCGCGATAGGATCGGCGCTTCCACCCGAAGGAGGGAGCCCATGAGGATCGTCGTCGCCCCCGTGTTCTGCGCCGTGATGCTGGGCGCCGTCGGCAACGCGCCGGCCCAGACGGAGTCCGAGATCGCCCTGACCCGCAAGATGATCGAAACCGAGCGGCAGGCGATCGTCGCCGAGAACCTCGGCCTTACCGAAGCCCAGGGGAACGCCTTCTGGCCGCTCTACCGGGACTACATGAACGAGCGGTCGCAGCTCGCGGACCGATCGACGAGCCTGCTTCGGAAGTTCGCCGCGTCGTACGACATCGTGGACGACGCCTCCGCCTCGTCGTTTCTCGACGATTTCCTGAACATCCAGAGGGACGAGGTCGCCCTGAAGCGGTCCTGGGCGGGCAAGATGCGCAAGGCCCTACCCGCCGGGCTCGTCGCGCGGTTCTTCCAGATCGAAAACAAGCTCGACGCCTACACGCGGGCTCTGCTCGCCGACGAGGTGCCGCTCATCAAGGGCGGGAAGCCGGTCCACCTCGCGCCGAAACCCTGACCCCTCCCGATTCTCCGGAATCTCGAGGCGGATCGGGTCGATAATGCGTCCACGCCATGGCCTACACACCCGCCGACTTGCGTTCCGAGCTCGAATCGCACGTCCGCTTCGAGACGATGCTCGTCGAGTTGTCCCTGCAGTTCCTTCGGATTCCGGCCGACGAGGTTGACGGGGCGATCACGCAGGCGCAGCAACGCGTCTGCGAGGCCCTCGGCGTGGACGTATCCGCACTGTGGCAGTGGTCCGGGGACGGCGAGTCGGACGTCACCTTGACCCATCTCCATCGCCCCATGGGGGGTCCCCCCTTCCCGCAGGGGATGAACGCCGCGGAGGACTTCCCGTGGTTCTTGGAGCGCATCTCGGCCGGAAGGCCGGTCGTCGCCCCCTCGCCCGAGGACTTCCCCCCGGAGGGGGCCCGCGACCGGGAGACCCTGCGCCGCCTCGGGATCATCTCCTCGGTGGCATTGCCGCTGGCCGTCGGCGGAGCGCCCCCCTTCGGCGCGATCTCGTTCAATACCATGCGGGAGCGGCGGGACTGGCCGGGCGAGGTCCTCCGTCGGCTGGACCTCGTCGCGCAGATCTTCGCCAATGCGCTCTCCCGCAAGCGATCGGACCGGGCGTTGAAGGAGAGCGAGGAACGACTGTCCCTGGCGGCCGAGTCGGGAGAGCTGGGCCTCTGGAGCCTCGACCTGGCCGGCGGTCGCCTCTGGGCCACGCCGAAGTCGCGGGAGCTGTTCGGCCTGCCGGCGGACACCTCGCTGACCCTCGACGGCGTGCTGGAGTTGATTCACCGCGACGACCGGGATTCCGTCCTCCGCACGATCGACGAGGTCGTGCGTTCGCGGCAGGTCGGACGACTGGAGTACCGGGTGAGGAGGCCCGACGGGCACGAGGCATGGATCGTCTCGCGAGGCCGCGTCCGTTGCGACCCCGCCGGCAAGCCCGCGATCCTGATGGGCGTCTCCGTGGATGTCTCCGAGCGCCACCGGGCGGAGGAGATCTCCCGCAACCTGGGAGGTCGGATCCTCGCCGCGCACGAGGAGGAGCGCTCCCGGCTGGCACGCGAGCTCCACGACGACGTGTCGCAGCGCCTGGCGTGTTTTGCGATCGACGTCGCGAGGATCGAATCGCAGGTCACGACCGCATCCACCGGGAAGGCCCTGCGCGACCTGCGCACCGCGCTCGCCCGCCTGGGCGAGGACATCCACGCGTTGTCCCATCAGCTCCATCCCTCGATCCTCGTGGACCTCGGCCTCGTCGCCGCGCTGACCGCCGAGTGCGAACGCTTCGCGTTGCAGCAGTCGATTCCCGTCGAGACGGAGCTCGGCGAGGTTCCGGACTCCCTCTCGCGCGCGACCGGTCTCTGCCTTTTCCGCGTGACGCAGGAAGCCCTGCGGAACGTCGCTCGCCACGCCCGGGCCGGCGGGGTCCGGGTGTCCCTGCGCGAACGGGACGGCGGGCTCGAGGTGCGCGTCGGTGACGACGGCGTGGGATTCGACGCATCGGCGCCGCCCCGGACGGCCCGGCTCGGCCTCGTCGGGATGCGGGAACGTGTCCTTCTGCTTCACGGCCGTGTGGAGGTGGCGAGCGCGCCGGGTCGCGGGACCTCGGTCGCGGCCTGGATTCCGATCCCGGGGGAGCGGCCGTGAGCGAGGGGACGCGCCCCCGCGTGCTCCTGGCCGACGACCACCGTCTGGTCGCCGAGGGGATCAAGACGCTCCTCGAGCGCGAGTTCGAGATCGTCGGCATGGCCGAGGACGGGCTCGCGCTGCTGGACGCGGCGGAGCGGCTCCATCCCGACGTCGTCGTGGCGGACATCACGATGCCCCGCCTCAACGGGATCGACGCCATCGCACGGCTGCGGCAGATCGACGACCGCATTCGGATCGTCCTCCTCACGATGCACCCGGAGCCGATGTACGTGCGCCGCGCCCTCGACGCGGGAGCGTCGGGGTACGTCCTCAAGCACTCCTCCCCGGAAGAGCTCGTCGCCGCGATCCGCGCCGCGCTCGCCGGAAGGACCTACATCGAGCCGACGCTCGTCGGGGAGTTGTTGCACGATTCGGCGCGCCGTCCCGGAGACCACGTGGACCCGGTCGCCTCGCTGACCCCCCGTCAGCGGGAGATCCTGCAGATGGTCGCGGAGGGGCGCACGGCGAAGGAGATCGGCGCGGCCCTCGCGATCTCGGCCCGGACCGTCGAGTTCCACAAGTACCAGCTCATGGAATCGCTGGGCCTGCACACGACCGCCGACCTCGTCCACTTCGCGATCAAGCACGGCATCGTCTCCGTCTGACGCCTCCCTTGCGTAGAAATTGCCCCTCGACCCCCGTAGTTCTACGAGGTCACGCCGCGGTCCCACTTCGGTAGCGTGGGCGGGGTTCCACCGGAGGAAGCACCCATGGGTTCTCGAATCGCGATCCGCCTCGCGGCCTGCGCCGCCCTCGCCGTGCCCGCGCTCGCCGAGGAAGGGACGCCGGACAAGTACCTCGAGCTGCTCCGGAGCGACCTGCGGGCCGGCAAGGTCGAGATCCTCACCGAGGCCCTCGAGCTCACCGACCCGCAGGCGGCCGCGTTCTGGCCGATCTACCGGCAATACGACGCGGAGCTCGCCGCGCTGGGCGATCGTCGCGTCGCCCTCGTCAAGCGTTTCGCCGAGAAGTACGGAACGATGAGCAACGAGGACGCGGGCCTGTTCGCCAAGGACTGGTTCGCGTTCCAGAAGGACCGTCTGAAGCTCCGCGAGAAGTACTTCGGGAAGATCGCGAAGGCGACGAACAACCTCGTCGCCGCGCGGTTCGGGCAGGTGGAGAACGTCCTCGGGATGCTGATCGATCTCCAGATCGCGGTCGAACTGCCGCTCATGGAGTAACGGGGGTGCGTGGCATGTGGTCACGAATCTGGCGAGGCGCCGTGGCGACCGTCCTGACGGCCGTTCTCCTCCCCGGCGAGGCCGGCCTCGTCCTCGCGCAGGAGAAGCCCCCGGCGCCGGCCGCGACACCCGCCAAGGCGGAACCCGCCGAGCCGAAGCTCACGGCCGACCAGCTCGATTCGCTGGTGGCGCCGGTCGCCCTCTACCCCGACCCGCTCCTGGCGCAGACGCTCGTCGCCGCCACCTACCCGCTGGAGGTCATCCAGCTCCAGCAGTGGCTCGTGAAGAACCCGAGCCTGAAGGACAAGGCCCTCGCCGACGCGGTCGCGAAGCAGCCGTGGGATCCCGCGATCCAGTCGATGGCGGCGGTGCCGGACGTCGTGAAACGGCTCGCCGACGACATCCAGTGGACCACCGACCTCGGGAACGCCTTCCTCTCGCAGCAGTCCGACGTGATGGACGCCGTCCAGCGGATGCGCAAGAAGGCCAAGGACAAGGGCGCTCTCGAGTCCAACGAGCAGCAGAAGGTCGAGACGAAGGTGATCGAGGAGAAGACGGTCATCGTCGTGGAGTCCGCGAACCCCGAGGTGATCTACGTCCCGTCCTACAGCCCCACCGTCGTCTACGGGCCGCCGGTCTACCCGTACCCTCCGATCTACTACCCGCCGTACCCGCCGGGAGCCGCGTTCGTGTCGTTCAGCTTCGGCGTGATGTGGGGCGCGGCGATCTGGGGCGGTTCCTGCTGCGGCTGCGGTTGGGGCGGAAGCAACGTCAACATCAACGTGAACAACAACTTCAACCGCGTGAACCACAACCAGGGCGGCGGCCGGGGCGGGGCCGGCGGCGGGAACTGGCAACACAACCCCAAGCATCGCGGCGCGGCGCCCTACTCCAACAAGGCGACGGCGAACAAGTACGGCGGCCAGTCCGGGGCGGGAAATCGCGGGACGAGCGCGCGGCAGCAGCCCAGCACGAGGCAGCAGCCCGGCGCCGGCGGTTCCAGGGGGCCGAGCGCATCCCAGCAGCCCCGAGGCGGCGGCGGCGGAGACAAGATCGGCGGCCGGGACATTCCGAAGAGCAGCGGCTCGTCGAAGGCCGGCGGTTTCAGCGGCGGCTCCCGCGGGTACAGCGGGAGCAGCGCGCGGGCCAGCAGCTCGCGGGGCGCGTCGAGCATGGGCGGGCGCGGCGGAGGAGGGATGCGAGGCGGCGGCGGAGGGCGACGGAGATGAGAGCCTGGATTCCCTTGGCCGCCTTGTTGTTCTCGGCGTCGCACGCGGCGGAACCCGCCCTCGAGCAGAAGACCTTCCCGACCCCCGAGGCGGCCGCCGAGGCGCTGGTCTCGGCGGCCGAGCGATTCGACGTGACCGCGCTGAAGGAGATCTTCGGTCCCGAAGGGCTCGATCTCGTGGTGTCGGACGATCCGGTGATGGACAGGAACGACAGCGCCGCCTTCGCCGCGCAGGCCCGCGAGAAGATGCAGGTCGTCCGCGATCCGAAGAAGAAGAAGCGCGCGACGATCCTCGCCGGCGTGGACGAGTGGCCGCTGCCGATTCCCCTCGTCCAGAAGCGCGGCCAATGGCGGTTCGACTCGAAGGCCGGCGCCCAGGAAGTCATCCAGCGGCGCATCGGGCGTAACGAGCTCGACGCGATCGAGGTCTGCGAGGGTTACGTCGAAGCCCAGCACGAATACGCTTCGGAGAAACGCGACGGCGCGGCCGTGAACCAGTACGCGCAGCGCGTGGTCAGCACCCCCGGAAGGCAGGACGGCCTGGCGTGGCAGGACCCCGACGGAACGTGGCGGGGCCCGGTTGGCGAGGGGATCGCGCGGGTCATCGCGGAGGGGTACTCCAGCCGGTACGAGCCGTACCACGGGTACTACTTCAAGGTCCTGAAGGGTCAGGGCCCGGCCGCCCCGATGGGCGAGATGGACTTCGTCGTGGACGGCGTGATGATCGGCGGGTTCGCCCTCGTCGCCGCGCCGGCGACCTACGGGGTCACCGGTGTGAAGACCTTCATCGTGAGCCACACCGGCATCGTCTACGAGAAGGACCTCGGCCCCGACTCGGTGGAGCGGTTCCGCGCGATGGAGCGATACGACCCCGACGCGACCTGGACGCCGGTCCCGTGAGGCTCCTGCTGCGGGAGATCCGCCACAATCCCCTCCTGTGGCTGCTGGCCTTCGTTCCGGTCCTCTTCGCGATCGAGCACTTCGCGCCCGAGTCCCACACCGCCCTCTTCCTGGTCTCCGTCCTCGCGATCGTCCCGCTGGCCACCCTGCTCAGCCACGCCACCGAGTCGGTCGCGGCGAAGACCGGGGACGCGGTCGGCGGCCTGCTCAACGCCACCCTGGGGAACCTCACCGAGCTCGTCATCGCCCTCGCCGCCCTTCGCGCCGGGCAGTACATGCTGGTGAAGGCGTCGATCGCCGGCGCGATCGTTACGAACACGTTGTTCATGCTCGGCGCGTCGTTCCTGCTGGGCGGACTCAAGCACCACACCCAGGAGTTCAACCGCGTCGGCGCCCGGCTCCAGTCCGGGCTGCTGTTCCTCGCCGTCGTGGCGCTGCTGATCCCCTCCGCGATCTCGGTCGCCGATGCCTCGGAGGGGGCGGCGTTCAAGCAGACGCTGAGCGTGAGCCTCGCGGTCCTGCTCATCGTCGCGTACGGGCTGGGGATGCTGTTCTCCCTCAAGACCCACCGCGAGCAGTTCGCCAGCGCCGGGCACGGCGAGGAGGGCGAGGCGCCCTGGCCGCTGGGCCTCGCCCTTGCGACGCTCGCCGGCGTCACCGTGCTCGTGGCGCTCGTCAGCGAGGTTTTCGTCGCTTCGGTGCAGAAGGCCGCCGAGACGTTCGGGATGACGCCCGCGTTCGTGGGGTTCATCGTCGTGGCGCTCGTGGGCGGCGCGGCGGAGATGGCCTCCGCGTTCTCCGGCGCGCGCAAGAACCGCCTCGATCTGAGCGTGGGGATCGCGCTCGGCAGCGCCTCCCAGATCGCGCTGTTCGTCGCTCCGGTGCTGGTCCTGCTCAGCTACGTCCTGGGCCCGACGCCGATGGACCTGCAGTTCTGGCCCGGAGCCGTCGTGATGATGCTCATCGCGACGCTCACCGCGACGATGGTGACCAACAGCGGGCGTTCGGCGTGGTTCGTCGGCGTGCTGCTGCTGATGGTCTACGCGATCTTCGCCATGACCCTCTACCTGCTGCCTCCCCAGGCCGCGCGACCGTGAGCGCGGGGACGGGCGCCTCCCGGCGCGTGCTGGACCCGATCGAACGCGTGTCGGAGGTCCTGTTCGGTCTGATCATGGTCCTCACGTTCACCGGCTCGCTCAGCGTCGCCGACGCCGGACGGACGGAAGTGCGCACGATGCTTCTCGGCGCGCTCGGATGCAATCTGGCGTGGGGGATCATCGACGGGGTCTTCTACCTGATGGGGTCCCTGGCCGAGACCGGGCGCCGCCTGCTCGCGCTGCGCGGCGTGCGGGCGGCATCCGATCCGAAGGAGGGGGCCCGGCTCGTCGCCGAGTCGCTTCCCCCGGTCGTCGCCTCCCTGCTGAAGCCGGAGGAGCTCGAGGCGCTCCACGGCCGCGCGAAGGCTCTCCCCGAGCCCCCCGCACGCGCCGGCCTGCGCAAGGACGAGTGGCTGGGCGCCGTCGGCGTGTTCCTGCTGGTGTTCCTCACCACCTTCCCGGTGGTGATCCCCTTCCTGTTCATGAAGGACCTCCTGGTCGCGCTGCGCATCTCGAACGCGATCGCGATCGTCATGTTGTTCGGGGCGGGATACGCCTTCGGAAAGATGACGGGCCGTCGCCCCGTGGGGGCGGGCCTCGCGATGGTCGTCGTCGGCGGCGTCCTCGTGAGCGTCACGATCGCGCTCGGAGGATGAGGTCCCTGCGCGCACCCGCGCTCCTCGCCGCCGCCGTGCTCCTCGCGGCGGGAGACGCACGCGCCGAGGAGGAGAAGGCGTGGGCGTTCTCGGCCTACGCCTACACCTTCTTCGTCCCCGGCGACGGGGACTACGTGCAGCCCGCCGTCACCGCGGATCGGGGCCGCCTTCACCTCGAGGCGCGTTACCAGTACGAGGATTCCGACACGACGTCGGTGTGGGCCGGATACAACTTCAGCGTGGGCGACACCGTGACCTTCGAGGGCACGGCGATGCTGGGCGGCGTGTTCGGGAGGACCGACGGGATCGCGCCGGGTTACAAGGCCTCCCTCGGCTGGTCGAAGCTCGAGTGGTACAGCGAAGGCGAAGTCCTGTTCGACACGAACGCGTCCTCGGACAGCTTCTTCTACGCGTGGTCGGAGCTCACGTGGGCCCCCGCGGAGTGGGTCCGCTTCGGGCTCGTCGGCCAGCGCACGCGGGTCTACGAGACCGATCGCGAGATCCAGCGCGGATTGCTCCTCGGCTTCTCCGGGGAGCACGTGGACGTCACCACGTACGTCTTCAATCCGGACGACGATTCGCCGACGGTGGTCCTGGCGCTGGGTCTGAGCTTCTAGCCGATCCGTCCCGCGTCGCGTGCACGACGTACCGCTGCGGGGCGGCCCCGACGTAATAGAACGGGTAGCAGGTGACGAGGGTGAGCGAGGGCGCCCCCCTCGGCAGGAGCACCTCGACGCGTTCGGGCTCGACGATGTCGATCCCGTCCACGAGGTAGGTCCCCCTCCCGTCCCGCGTCTCGAGCTCGATCGTGTCTCCCACGCGGACGTCCTTCAGAGCGCGGAAGAAGCCGTCCCGGTGCCCGGCGATGCCGACGTTTCCGTCCTCGCCGGGACGGGCGGTGCCGGCGATCCACCCGGCGCCGCGATTGAGCGCGAGCTCGTCGGTGGAATCGAACACGGGAACACGGATCCCCAGTCGCCGGATCTCCAGCACCGCCGACGGGGACCGCGTGTCCGTCCGCAGGCTCTCGCGATATCTCCGGACGCGCTCGTCCGACCAGAGGCGGACGTCCACCTCGTCGTCGAAGGCCGCGAGCGCGAGGCGGGAGGAGACCGTGCGGTCCATCCACGCGAGGGCCGACACCGCCAGCAGGGCGATGCCGGCCGCGAACAACACGCGTCGAAGCGACCGCACGGCTCTCCCGCTCACGTCAGGACCGTCCGAACCGGCGCAGGAGCAGCGAGCCGCCCAGGCAGGCGAGACCGATCAGGCCGAGGAGCGGCACCGGACTCGCCGTCTTCGGAAGCGTCGTCGCCGGCTCCGCCGCCGGGGGAGGAGGAGGCGCGGCCTGCGCCACCGCCACGGGGGCGGGAGGCGGGGGGGGAGGAGGGGGCGCCTGCCCGACGACCACGGTGTTCGTCGTGATCTCGACGGAGGGCTCCTCGACGATCTTCTCCGCCGAGACGACCATCCCCTTCTTCAGCTGGCTCGCGGTCGCCGGCTGGCCGTTGACCGTGAACTTGTAGCTCGGGTCGACGGTGTATTGCCGGTTCTTCCCGTCCGGAAGCGTCAGGACGACGGTGTTCCCCATCACGTACCAGACCTTCCCGCTCCCCACGGTCGTCGTACGGACCGTGATCGGCGTCGTGGTCGTCGTGATGGTGGCCTGGAGCTTCGTCCCCGGCTTGAGATCGCGGATGCCCACCTCCTTGCCGTCGACGAGCGCCTTCCGCGAGTCCGGCACGTTGCTGAAGGTGCGGATCTCGCCGGTGGACATCTTCACGACCAGGTTGTTCCCCTCGACGTAGAGGACCTCGCCGCTGATCTGTCCGGTGGTGACGCTCGCGGCCCCCTTGGTCTCCTCCGTCGTGGTCTGGGGCATCTGCGCCTGTGCCTGCGCCGCCGTCGCGACGATCAGGCCGGCGAGTCCGATCAGAATCCTCTTGGCTGTGGTCATCGAATTCCCTCCTCGGGTTGGATCACGTTGCGCTGGCGTAGAGCACGACCACCGACCTCGGGCCCGCCGGGTAGGTCGCGCCGTTCACGGGTGGCGCCTCGCGCCACTCGACGATGTCCTGGGGTGAAGGCCGGAACGTGTCGATCCACCGGCGCCACGGCGCCGCGGCCGGCGGCAGCTCGAACTCGAGGGGCTCCGACCATGCGTTCAGGATCAGGTGGACGGTCAGCCGTTCGTTCGGGATCTCGGCGCTGAAGGCGACGGCGTGGGAGTGTTCGCCCCAGTCCGGCCTCGAGACCTTCACGCCGTGCCACGACTGCCTCGCACCGGCGATCAGTTGCGCCAGGCAGACGCGCCGCTGCTCGTGCTCGACGTCGCGCAGGAGCCGGCGCGCGCAGAGCAGCGACACGAACCTCAGCACGTCCGCGTGGCGCGCCGCGAGCGACCAGTCGAGCCACGCCGACGGGTCGTCGTGGCAATACAGGTTGTTGTTGCCCCCCTGCGTGCGACGCACCTCGTCGCCCATCAGGATCATCGGGACCCCGAGCGCGAGCAGGGTCGCCGTGAGGGCGTTTTTCACCTGCCGGTTCCGGAGCGTTTCGATCTCCGGATCGTCGGTCGGCCCCTCGACCCCGCAGTTCCAGCTCCGGTTGTCGTCGGACCCGTCGCGGTTCTCCTCGCCGTTCGCCTCGTTGTGCTTGCGGTCGTAGGAGAAGACGTCGTTGAGCGTGAAGCCGTCGTGGCACGTCACGAAGTTCACGCTCTGCTCGACCTCCCGGTTCTCGTGCCCGTACACCTCGGGACTTCCGAGCAGCCGGTCGGCGAAGCGGCCGAGCGAACCCGGGGCGCCGCGGAAGAAGTCGCGACAGTCGTCCCGGAATCGTCCGTTCCACTCCTTCCACGCGTCGCCGACGAAGCTGCCGACCTGGTAGAGCCCCGCGGCGTCCCAGGCCTCCGCGATCAGCTTCGTCCCGGCGAGCGCCGGCTCGGTCTCGATGTCCCAGAGGACCGGCGGGTTCGGAAGCGGCCGCCCGTCCGGGTCGCGCGAGAGGATCGAGGCCAGATCGAAGCGGAACCCGTCGACGTGCATCTCGCCCACCCAGTACCGCAGGCTGTCGACGATCATGCGCCGCACGACCGGGTGGTTGGCGTTGAGGGTGTTGCCGCAGCCGGAGTAGTCCGCGTAGCGCGCGCCGCCTTCCTCGAGGATGTAGTAGGTCGCGTCGTCGATCCCGCGGAATCCCAGCACCGGCCCGTCGGCCCCGCCCTCGGCGGTGTGGTTGAAGACGACGTCGAGGATCACCTCGATCCCCGCGCGGTGCAGTGCCTTCACCATGTCCCGGAACTCGTGCGTGGGCCCGAGCGGCTCGCGGCGCGAGCTGAACGCGCGGTGCGGCGCGAAGAACGACACGGGCTGGTAACCCCAGTAGTTGACGAGGCCCGCGGGGCACGCCTGCGCGTCGAACTGGAAGACCGGCAACAACTCGACCGCGGTGATCCCGAGGGACTGCAGGTACGGGATCTTCTCGACGAGGCCGGCGTACGTCCCGCGCTGCGCCTCCGCGACGCCCGAGCTCGGGTGACGGGTGAAGCCGCGGACGTGCATCTCGTAGACGATCGTCCGCGACGACGGGAGGTTCAGCGGCGCGTCCCCCTCCCAGTCGTACGTCGACGGGTCGACGACGACGCTTTTCATCGCGGTCGCGGCGTTGTCGCCGGCGCGACGCGCCGCCTCGCGGTTGTATCCGGCGGGGACCACCACCTCGCGGCCGTAGGGGTCGAGGAGGACCTTCGCAGGATCGGATCGGCCGTGCACGCGGTAGGCGTAGATCTGTCCGGCCCGCACTTTCGGCACGAAGACGTGCCAGTAGTGATAGGTCCGGTTCGCGACGGGGTCGAGCGCGACGGCGCGGGACGGCTTCGCGTCGTCGGCGCGATCGAAGAGGAGCAGTTCGACTCCGGTGGCGGTGCGCGAGAACAGGCGGAACGCCACGCCGCCTTCGACGACCTCGGCACCGATCGCGGCGTGACGCCCCACCGGGACTACCCTCCGACCACCTGCTCGCGGACGATGCGTGCTTCGAGCCGCTCCTTCGGAGTCTCCAGCGCGTCCTCGGCCGTCACGCGTCCGAACAGGTCGAGAAGGCGGGCGACGAGACCCGTCCAGCCCGTCTGGTGGCTCGCGCCGAGTCCGGCGCCGATGTCGCCGTGGAAGTACTCGTAGAAGAGGATCAGGTCGCGCCAGTGCGGGTCGTCCTGGAACTTGGCGCACCCGCCGTAGACCGGCCGCCGGCCGCTCGCGTCGCGCAGGAAGATCGCCGCGAGCCGCCGCGAGATCTCCTTCGCGACCCCGAAGAGCGTCGTCCGGTTCCCGGAGCCGGTCGGGCACTCGACCGTGAAGTCGTCGCCGTAGAACGCGTAGAGGTTCAGCAGGCCGCGGACGATCAGGGCGTTGACCGGCATCCACACCGGCCCCCGCCAGTTCGAGTTCCCGCCGAACATCCCGTTGTCCGACTCCGCGGGGAGGTACCGGACGCGATGCTCCCGGTCTTGCGTGTGGAAGACGAACGGGTGATCGAGGTGATGACGGGACAGGGAGCGGATGCCGTAGGGGCCGAGGAACTCGTTCTCGTCGAGCAGGTGGCCGAGGATCCGCTCGAGCTTGACCCGCGTGAGGGGCGAGAGGAGTCGGCGCTGCGCGTACCCGACGAACCCCTCCAGGGTCGGCGCCACGTGGGCGACGACCTGGGGGTGACGTTTCCGGAACAGGGCGATCAGCTCCGTGAGCTTCGGGTGGCGCGCCAGGGAGTCCGCCTCGAACATCGTGCTCGCGCACAGCGGCAGGAGGCCGACCATCGAGCGGACCTTGAGCCGGAGCGCCTCGCCGTTCGGCAACCGGAGGACGTCGTAGTAGAACCCGTCCTCCTCGTCCCACATGTCGTCCTGGCGCTCGCCGACCTTGTCCATCGCGTAGGAGATCCAGATGAAGTTCTCGAGGAACTTGAACGCGGTCTCCTCGTAGGCCGGGTCGTGGTCGGCGAGAATGAGCGCGATGTCCAGCATGTTCTGGCAGTAGAAGGCCATCCAGGCGGTGCCGTCGGCCTGCTCCAGCGAGCCGCCGGTGGGGAGCTTGGCGCTCCGGTCGAACACGCCGATGTTGTCGAGGCCCAGGAATCCGCCGGCGAAGACGTTGCGTCCCTGCGGGTCCTTCCGGTTGATCCACCAGTTGAAGTTGAGCATCAGTCCCTGGAACGATCGCGCCAGGAACGGGAGGTCCTCCCGGCCCAGGTTCTTCTCGAACCTGTACAGGAACAGCGTCGCCCACGCGTGCACCGGAGGGTTCACGTCGCTGAAGTTCCACTCGTACGCGGGGATCTGGCCGTTGGGGTGGCAGTAGAGATTGCGGAGCATCAGGAGCAGCTGCTCCTTGGCGAAGTCGAAATCCACGAGCGAGAGCGAGATCGTGTGGAATGCCAGGTCCCAGGCCGCGTACCACGGGTATTCCCACTTGTCGGGCATCGAGATGACGTCGCCGTTGAGCATGTGGAACCACTCGGCGTTCCGCGTGCCGTCGGGGGCCGTGCCCAGCAGCGGATGCGTGCCCCGTTCCTTCAGCCAGAGGTCGACGTCGAAGTAGTAGTACTGCTTCGTCCAGAGCATCCCCGCGAGCGCCTGCCGGTGGACGCGTCTCTCGTCCTCGCCGAGCGAGCGCGGCGTGATCCGATCGTAGAACTCGTCGGCCTCGAAGATCCGCCTCCGGAACTCGCTCTCGAAGGTCGCGCCGAACGGCTCGGCCACCGCGCCGGCGGACAGGCGCAGCCGGACGATTTCGCAGCCGCCCGCCGGAACGTCGAGGACGTAGCGCGCCGCCGCCTTCGTTCCCGTCTTCGCGGGGTTGACGGCGTCGGGCTCCCCGGAGACCACGTGGCGGTGAAAGGCGTCCTTCACGTACGGCGTCCGGTTGGGCCGCCCCCACAGACGCTCGGCATTGCTCTCGTTTTCCGTGAACAGCAGCTCGGGAGCACCGTCCCCTTCGAGGGTGTAGTCGCCGAGGTCGGGGTGGGAGGCGCGGATGGCCCGGCCCGCCTGGCGGAGCACGGGCTTCGCGTCGCCGTCCCCCCAGGACCACGTGTTCCGGAACCAGAGCGTCGGAAGGAGATGCAGCCGCGCCGGCTCGGGGCCGCGGTTGTGGACCGACACGCGGATCAGCAGATCGTCCGGTCCCGCCTTGGCGTATTCGAGAACGACGTCGAAGTACCGGTCGTCGTCGAAGATGCCCGTGTCGATGAGCTCGTACTCGAGCTCGTCCCGCGTTCGACGCCCGTTCGTCTCGACGAGATCCCGGTACGGGAACTCCCGCTGAGGGTACTTGTAGAGCTCCTTCATGTACGAGTGGGTCGGCGTGGAGTCGAGGTAGAAGTAGTACTCCTTGACGTCCTCGCCGTGGTTCCCCTCGCCGTTCGTGAGGCCGAAGAGCCGCTCCTTGAGGATGGGATCGCGCCCGTTCCACAGGGCCAGCGCGAAACACAGGCGCTGGCGATCGTCGGAGATGCCGCCGATGCCGTCCTCGCCCCAGCGGTAGGCGCGCGACCGGGACTGGTCGTGCGAGAAATACGCCCAGGCGTTTCCGTCCCGGCTGTAATCCTCGCGGACCGTCCCCCACTGCCGCTCGCTGAGGTACGGGCCCCATCGCTTCCAGGGAATCCCCTTCTCGCGGGCTTCGTTGAGGCGCTTCTGCTCGGTGCAGTCCTCGAAGTGGTTCTCGGGCATGGCGGACCTCACTCGGGAACCACGATCTCCACGCGGCGGTTCTTGGCGCGACCGTCGGGGGTGTCGTTGGGCGCCACGGGCTGCGCGGCGGCGACGCCCTTCGCGCTCATCCGCGCCTTCTCCACGCCCTGCGCCTCGAGGAACTCCATCACGGAGGTCGCCCTGGCGAGCGAGAGCTTCGCGTTCGTCTCCTCGGAGCCGGTCGCGTCGGTGTGCCCTTCGACCTGGATGTTCGCGTTCGGGATCATCAGCAGGATCCCTGCGAGCTTCGCGAGCGAGACCTTGGCTTCGGTCTTGAGCGCGGATTTCCCGGTCTCGAAGAGGATCCCTCCCGAGAGGCTCACGACGAGCCCGCGGCCGGTGCGCTCGGTCGCCGAGACCTTGCCCAAGGCGCCCGAGAGCCGCGCCGCGAGTGCGTCCCGGTCCTTCTGGATCTGCTCGCGTTCCGCCTTCACGCGGGCGACCTCCACCTCGAGGGCCTTGCGCTGGCGCTGCACGTCGGCGAGGTCGGCCTCGGTCTTCAGCCGCGCCGCCTTCTCCGCCTCGGTTTCGGCCTGCTTCTGCGCGAGCTCGGCCACGCGCGCCGCTTCCGTGTCCTGCGCCTTCTGCGCTTCGATCTGCTTCACGGCCGCGCGCACCGCCTCGGCGGCGAGGGAGAGGGTCCTGCGCGAGAGCTCGGGGACATCCCCCTTCTTTCCGACGCGCCCTTCGTACGCGTCGTCGGCCTGCCCCAGGGCGACGCGGGCGTCGCGGGCGGGGGCCTGCGCGTATTTCTCGGCCTCGTAGCGGTCCATCAGCTGGATCGCCTTCCGGGCCTGCTGCAGGTCCACGGGAGTCTTGTCGTCGTACTTGAGATCCGCGATCGACTCGGCGTCCCGCTTCATGCCCTCGCGGAACCCTCCGAAGGAGAAGGTGCTGTTCTTCGCCTTCTTGGAGGTCGTGGGCCCGGAGACGAACGCGACGAGGTCCGAGGGGCGACGCACGACCGGGAACGGCTCGGCCGTCACCATCATCGCGAACTGCTTGAACGGCGACGAGAAGGTGGCGGATCCGCTCCGGCTCTCCCGTACGGGGATCTCGCCGAGGCTCTGGGCGGTCCCGTCGGGGGTGATCGTCCAGAGGACCCAGCAGTTCGCGTCGCCGCCGAACAGCAGCGCCGGCTCGAGCTTGCTCCAGTCCAACTCGATCATCGATTGCCCCTGCTGGGCCCGCACCGTTCCGGACAGCTTGGCTTTCGGAGCCCGGTCGGTCGTCGTGAACGCGACGTCGGTTTTCTCCTCTTCGGGGTAGAGCACGGCGTTGCATGTCAGGTCCGCCGCGCCCGCGGCCGGGGCGGCGAGCAGCAGGGTGGCCAGAGCGAAGAGAACCATCCCCGAAAACGCGGTCTTGTTCATTGCGGACTCCTCCTGGTTCGGTGCCCAACCCTCAACTTCGAACCGAGGTTAGCGGGGCTTGGCGGGGGGGGAACCTCGTGGAATTACGGTGTTGGGGGTACGGAAAGTACGAGGTCGGCGGGCGGCTCCATCCAGCGACGGAACAACCGGTGGCCGGTGGAGAAGACGACCGCCCCGACGAACAGCCCGATCAGTCCGTGCAGGATCAGCCCCCCGATCGCGCCGATCAGGATCACCACCACCGGAGTGTCCGAGCCGCGCCCCAGGAGCAGGGGCTTCAGCAATCCGTCGGAGACCGTCACCACCAGGCTCCACGCGGCGAAGAGCACGATCGACACCATGCTGGCGTCGGTGGCGACGAGATAGAGGATCGCCGGCCCGAGCACCAGCAGCGGCGGCAGCTGCGCCACCGCGAGGATCAGGATCAGCAGCGACCACAGGCCGGCGCCGGGAATCCCGGCCACGACGAGCCCCAGCGCCGCGAGCGCCGCCTGGATCGCCGCCACGCCGACGACCCCCTTGGCGACGGTCCCGATCGTCCGTCCCGCCAGGCGGACGACCTCGACCCCCGCCTCGCCGTCGATCCGGGCGCCGATGTCGAGCGCGACCTTCACCACCGTGTCGCGTCGCGATTGCAGCACGACGGCGATCACCAGCGCGACGAGCGTCATCAGGCCGGCGAGGACCGCCTGCTTCGCGAGCGCCACCACCCACAGTCCGAGCGCTTTCACCTGGGGACGGAACCTCTCCAGCAATCCGTCGAGGTTCGACGAGGCGAGGTTCCACGTGTCGTGGATCGTCGGACCGACGATCGGCCAATGCGCGACCCGCTCCGGGGCGGGCGGGATCCTGAGCTCGCCCCGGTCGAGTGTCGACGAGACGAACCGCGCGCCGTCGACGAGCGACTCGGACAGGGCGACGGCGGGAACGAGCACGACGGTGAGGCTCAGGACGGCCATCAGCGTTGCCGCGAGTTTCCGTCGCCCTCCGGTGGCCCGCTCGATCGCCGCGTAGACCGGGTAGAGCGCGACGCCGAGCACCACCCCCCAGACGAACGGCATCAGGAACGGGCGGAAGATCGCGAAGCACCAGTAGGCGAGCAGGCCGGCGATCACGAGGCGCACGATCCGTTCGGTCCCAAAGCGGTCGGAATCCGCGTCGCGCATCGCCACCTCGCTGCCGGGGAGACTAGCCGGAGCGCGGCGGGGGCGGACCTCGGGGAATTACTCAGTCCGGCGGCGTGAAACTACGCGCCTCCATCTGCTCCCGGGCCTTCTCGAGCGCCCTCACGCAGACTTTCTTCTCCGCCGTGATCCGGTCGTAGATCCCCCGCACCAGGATCGTGATCCCCGCGGTTGCGACCGCGGCCCCGGTGGACGCGGCCGCCTCGATCGGCTTTGCGTCGAGGCTTGGCGCGGCGAGGGTCCCGCCGAGCTTGATGTAGGGATTGGTGATCGACGTCGCCGAGACCCCGACGCCCCGACGCGGCTTGATCGTCCAGGTGAAGTCGATCTTCTCGGTCTCGAAGTCGACCTTGCCGCGGCCGACCACCGTCATCTTGTCGGTGCGTGCGGCGATCGGCTCGACGGCCGCCTTGCCTTCCGTCACGAACGCCGCCGCGACGCCGCACTCCACGTCGGTGTGTTCTGAAGACTTCCGGAACGGGTTGAGGGCGTCGAGCAGGCTCCGCAGCACGCCGGAGGTCAGGCTGCTGCTGAGCGTGTTGGGGAGCCGCCCGGAGCCGAGGACCGCCAGGACGTGGCCGTTCGCGGTCGCGGCGATGTCGTGGAGCGACCTCCCCTCGCCCCGCAGGTCGAATTCCACGTCGAGGGGGAGGGTGTCTTCCTCGGTCTTCTTCGAGCCCGGCGGGGCGAGCCGTCCCCCGTCGAGGCGACCCGTCGTCGACATGCGGTAGCGATCGCCCACGGGCTCCATCGCGAGATTCGCGGTGAAACGGCCTCCGAGCACACCCACGCCGCGGATGCCGTCGACCCGGAGCGCCCCGTCGCGCAGCGTGCCGCCCACGACGACGTCGCGAAGCTCGAGCCCTTCGGTCGCCAGCTCCGCCACCTCGAGTCGGAGGGTCGCGTCGAGCTTGCGAAGGGCATCCAGCGTCAACGGCGCCTCCGAGAACACCTGCCGGCGCGGCTCCGCCGCGGGCGCCGACTCCTCGTTCGGAGGCTCGACACCGAACCCGGAGCGGAGGGCGGAGACGTCGATGTGCCCCGAGCGCAGGTCCGCCTCGACGAACGGCCGCCCGTCGAGTCGCATGGAGACCCGCCCTTCGAGATCGCTCCCGCCCAGTCGCGCGGAGAAACGATTCGACGCGAACCGCTCGGCGTTGCCGGCGACTTCCAGAGAGATCTCGAACGCGTCCGTCGGCAGCATCGGGAGCCCCGTGACCGGACCGAGCGCCGCCGACAGGTCCGGTCCCGAGGCGTGGACGTGAAGATCCGTGCCTTCGAAATCGGGAGGCGCGCCGACGGTCCCCGACACCCGCGCCCGCGCCTCACCGAGGGCGACCGTCACCTCGTCGCAGAGCAGCCCCGCCCGGCGACGCGCGACCCGTCCGTGGGCCTCGAACGCGCCGTCGGGGAGGGGGGTTCCGGCGAGGGAGGCGAGCAGGGAGGTGTCCGGCCCCGTGGCGTCGAAGCGGAGGTCGGCCTCTCCGGCGCCGAGGGTCCCGTCCAGCCGGATCGCCGTCTCCCCCGCCTTGCCGAATACCCCTTCCAGCGCGTACCCCGAGGAGGTGCGGCGCACCCGGCCCGCGACCGCGTAGGCTTCGACGGGAAGCCGTTCCGCGGCGGCGAAGAAACGCGCGAGGCCGGCGAGACTCGGTCCCGAGACCTTCACCTCGCCGTCGAGTCCGACGAGCCCGGGGAAGGATCCGAGCACCCCATCGAACGCCGCGTGGTCCTGTCCCACGTTCGCGACGACCCCTTCGGCGCGATAGACGCCCCCGTCGACGCGCAGCCCCCCCTCGACGGAGAACGGGTCGGCGGGAAGGTCCCCGGGCACGCCCCACGCCGCGAGGTCGGAGAGCGAGGGACCGTGGGCGCTCCCCCGGAGCGAGGACGACGCGCCGACGCGCCCGTCCAGCCGCGCGGTGACCCGGCCCACCGAACCTTCGACCCCCTCGAGGTCCCAGCCGTCCGTCGCGACGCGCACGCGCCCTCGCACGTCGAACGCCTCCGCGGGCGCGCGCTCGATCCCCGCGAGCGCGGCGAGCTCCGCGAGGTCGGGGCCGGTGGCGCGCAAGGTCACGTCGCTCCCCGTCAGCCGCGCCACGGGCACGAGCCGGCCGTTCAGGCTCAGCGCGTCCTCGCCCAGCCGCCCTTCGACGGCGTCGAGCGCGAGCGCGTCGCCGTCGCGGGCGACACGCCCGCGCACACGGAACGGCCGCGCGGGCAGGTCGACGCCCGCGAGCCCGGAGAACCACGAGAGGTCGGGGCCCTCGGCCTCTCCCGTCAGGTCGAGGCTCGAGAGCCCCGGCGGCTCGCCGAGGACCCCGGAAGCCCGCGCCCGCGCTTCGCGGAAACGCAACGCCGCGCTCTCGATCGCGAGGCCGTTCTCGCGGCGCGAAAGTCGCCCGTCCGCCCCGAACGGCCCCGGAGGGAGCCGGAGGCGCGTCGCGCCGGACAGCTCCGAGAGGTCCCGCCCCTCGGCGTGGACCTCGAGCTCGGTGCCGATCCAGCGCGGCGGCGGTCCGAACACTCCCGAAACCGCGACGGAAGTCGGACCCGCGCGCAGCCTCGCGTCGTCGACGGAGAACCGCCCGTCCTCGCGTCGCAGGCGACCGTCGAGCGCGAAGGGCCGCGACGGGAGGCTCTCCACGCCGATCCACGCACCGGCTTCGGCGAGGTTCGGTCCCGCGGCATCGACGCGCAGGTCGAGTTTCTCGAACGTCGTCAGCTTGTTCACGACCCCGCGCGCGCCCGCCGTGACGCCCGCGACGGAACCCGTCGCCTCGACGTGAACGCCGTCGTCCACCGGAGTGAGCCGGCCCCGGAGCTCGAACGCCCCGGTCAGCGGCGATCGAAGACCGAGGTGCCCGAGGGCCGCCACGATGTCCGGTCCGGCCACGCCCACCTCGAGGTCGGGGGCCCCGAGGTCGAGCGGATCCCGGATCCGTCCCCGGACCTCGAGCGTCGAATTCCCGAGGCGCCCCGTGAGCGCCTGTTCGACGTCGCGGATCTCGAACAGCCTCTCGTAGGTGCCGAGCCGCCCGGCGAGCTCCCACGGGAGGTCGTCGAAGCGCCCCTTCCCCTCGACGTCGATCATCCGGCTCGAGGGGTCGAGCCGGGCTTCCAGCGCCTCGACCCCCAGTTCCACCGGCGCCGCGTCGGGGCGCGGTCGGACGACGACCGCGACACCGCGAACGACGACGTGATCGAAGAGGACCGGCGGCCCCGGTCGTGGTGCGCTCGGAGGAGGAGGCATCGGGAAGACCCAGTTCCCGCGCCCATCGCCGTCGGCCTCCAGGAGCAGCCGGACGTCGTCGACCTCGAGGTCCAGGATCCTGACGGGGCCCGACCCGAGCGACGCGAGGTCGACGACGACCCGGATACGCCCCACGCGGATCATCGACGGCTCGCTGCCCCACGGGAGGTTGGCCAGCGTGATGCCGCCCGCGGTGAGCGTCGGCGTCCCCGAATACGACACGTCGAACGGACCGCCGATTCGCAGCTCGCGCCCGAGCGCGCGGCTCGCGACCTCCTCGACTTTCCCCTGCAGCCACGAGGGAACGACGGCGCGCGCGGCGAGAACGATCGCCGCGACCGCCGATGCGGCGATGGCGAGCGCGATCAGGATCCGCTTGCGGCGCACGGTCATCGACGGCGAACCTCGGGCCCATCATGCCTCATCCTCCTTGATACGATGGGCTCGGCATGCCGAGCCTGGGCAGTCTCCTCCTCGCGGGCCTCGTCGCCGAGGGCGCCATCCCGCCGACCGCCGCGATGCCGGTCCGCGACGTCGTCGTCCTGTATTCGAACGGCCGGCTTCTCCCCGCGAACATCGAGGTCGATCGGGGCCTGCGCGACGCCCTCCCCGAGTCGGCGAGCCCGCGGACCGAGATCTACGACGAGTTCCTCGACCGGCCGCGATTCGCCGGGGAGGCGCACGACGAAACGATCGCGGCCTACCTGCGAGGCAAGTACGCCTCGCATCCTCCCGATGCGATCGTGGCGGCGGGAAACGAGGCGCTCGAATTCGTCCTGAGCCGTCGCGCGTCGGTGTTTCCCGGCGTTCCGGTCGTTCACGTCGGGGTCGGTGTGACGTATCTGCGGTCGATCCCGGCTCCCCCCGACGATGTCGTCGGCGTGTCGGTCGATTACGACCCCGTCGCCACCCTCGAGGCGGCATTGCGATGGCACCCGACGGCCCGGCGGATCGTGCTGGTGACGGGTTCGTCGGCGGCGGACCTCGAGTGGGAGCAGCGGCTGCGCGGGGCCGCGCCGCGCTTCGAGGGCCGGGCGACGTTCGAGTTCCTCTCCGGATTACCCCCCGAGGATCTTCGCCGTCGGCTCGCCGCCCTGGGAACCGACGCGGTCGTGTTCACGCCGGGGTTCTTCCAGGACGGAGCCGGGCGCCATTACCTGCCGCGTGACGCCGCCAGGGTGGTCGCCGCCGCGTCGGGCGCTCCGGTCTACGCGCCCTACAACACCTTCCTCGGGACCGGGATCGTCGGTGGATCCATGCCGAGCTTCGAGGCGATGGGAAGGCAGGCCGGTCGCACGGTGAACGAGGTGCTCGACGGCACCCCACCCGCCTCGTTCGCGTCGTCGGGGGTGATGCCGCAGGCCTTGAACGTCGACTGGCGCCAGGTCCGGCGTTGGGGCATCGACGAACGGCGGATCCCGGCGGACGCCGTCGTCCATTTCAGGACACCGACGTTCCTGGAAGAGCACCGCTGGCAGGTTGTCGTCGCGGCGGCGGTGTTCGCGATCCAGGCCGGGCTGATCGCCCTGCTGCTCGCCGAGCGCCGCCGGCGGCGGTCGTCCGAGGCGGCCAGGCAGAAACAGCGCTTCGAGCTCGCGCACGCGTCGCGGCTCGCGGTCGCCGGGGAGCTGACCGCTTCGATCGCGCACGAGATCAACCAGCCGCTCGGCGCGATCCTGAGCAACGCCGACACCGCCGAGCTCCTCCTCGATTCCGGCGGAGACCGCCGCGACGACCTCCGCCAGATCCTGGCCGACATCCGGCGCGACGACCTGCGCGCCAGCGAGGTGATCCGGAGGCTGCGGACCTTCCTGGCGAAACACGACGTCGAACGGCGGCCGTTCGCGCTCGACGAAGCCGTGCGCGACGTGGCCTCGCTGCTCCAGCCGGAGGCGAGGCGGCGACGCGTCGCCCTCGACGTCCATCCCGTGCCCGACGGCCTCGCCCTGACCGGGGACCGCGTGCAGTTTCAGCAGGTCCTCATGAACCTGGCGCTCAACGCGATGGACGCGGCGGCCGACGCCGCGGAGGACCGGCGCACGGTCGTCATCACCGTCGAGGCCGACGCCGGCGAGGTCGAGGTCCAGGTGAGCGACCGGGGCCAGGGCATCGCCCCGGAGCACCTGCCCAGGCTCTTCGATTCGTTCTTCACGACCAAGCGCCAGGGGATGGGACTCGGGCTTGCGATCGCCCGCACGCTGGTCGAGGCCCACGGGGGCCGGATCTGGGCCGAGCACGCCCCCGAAGGCGGGGCGGTTTTTCACGTCCGACTCCCCGCGGTCACGGTTCGAACGTGAATCCCACCCCGCTGATCCATGTCGTGGACGACGACGAGGGCCTTCGCACGGCGTTGCTGCGCCTGCTGGCGGCCGCCGGCTTCGAGGCGCGCGGATACGCCTCGCCGGGCGACTTCCTCCTGCATCCGCTGCCGGACCGCCCCGGCTGCCTCCTGCTCGACCTGCGCCTGCCGGGTCCTTCCGGGCTCGAGTTGCAGGACGCCCTGAAGCAGCGGGGTGTTCACCTTCCCGTCGTCTTCCTCACGGGCCATGCCGATGTGGCGTCCGGCGTCCGGGCGATGAAAGCCGGCGCGGTCGATTTCCTCGAGAAACCGGTCGAACGGCAGACCCTGCTCGAGGCGCTCCGGCGCGCGCTCGACCGTGAGGCGAGCGCGCGCGAAGCACGGACGCTTCGGGAGCGTTTCGCGTCGCTCACCCCCCGCGAGAAGGACGTGCTGGACCTCGTCGTCGCCGGCATGCTCAACAAGCAGATCGCCGCCGAACTGGGCATCGCCGAGCGGACCGTCAAGGCGGTGCGTGCGGAGGTGATGGCGAAACTCGAGGCCGGCTCCGCGGCCGAGCTCGGCAGCCTCGCCGAACGCCTCCGGCGGCGCCCCGAGGATTAGGTCCCGGCGCGCCTCTGCCCTTTCGGGCAGGAGGTCCTGCCCCTTCTGCCGATGAGTCCCACGCCCGGTCTGCGCGAAGCTGCCGGGATGGCGGTGCCGTCCGGTCTGAGGGTACTCGTCGTCGATGACGACGACAGCGTGCGGGAGGCCGTCGAGCGCCTGCTCGCCGCCGCCGGCTTCGAGTCCGCCGCGTTCTTATCCGCGGAGGCCTTGCTCGCCACCGACTTCGCCGTGGAAGCCACCTGCGTGGTCAGCGACCTGAGGCTCCCCGGGATGTCGGGACTCGAGCTGCTCGCCGCGCTTCGCTCGCGCGGCATCGAGTCCCCGCTGATCCTGATCACCGCCCACGACGCACCCGGGTTGCGCGAGACGGCGTTGCGTTGCGGGGCGTCCGCCTACCTTGCCAAACCGTTCCGCGGCACCGCGCTGCTGGACGCCATCCGTTCGAACACCGCGGGCTCACGTCGGCCCTGAAGGAGGAGTCGGAGCATGGGGTACCGGAAGAGGATCATGACCGGGTTGCTTGCGGCATTCGCGCTGGCGGCGTCCGGCGTCGTGCCGGCGCAGGCGCAGGCGAAGGCCAAGAAACCGAACATTCTGATCATCTGGGGGGACGACGTCGGCGGCTTCAACATCAGCGCCTACAACCAGGGCGTGATGGGGTACAAGACGCCGAACATCGACAGCATCGGAAGGCAGGGAGCGCTGTTCACGGACTGGTACGGCCAGCAGAGCTGCACCGCCGGGCGCGCCGCGTTCATCACCGGGCAGTCGCCGATCCGGACCGGCCTCACCAAGGTCGGCCTTCCCGGCGCCCCCGAAGGGATGAAGAAGGAAGACCCCACGATCGCCACGCTGCTCAAGGCGCAGGGGTACATGACCGGTCAGTTCGGCAAGAACCACCTCGGCGACCGCGACGAGATGCTGCCGACCGCGCACGGGTTCGACGAGTTCTTCGGCAATCTCTACCACCTCAACGCGGAGCAGGAGCCGGAGCATCCGGACTACCCGAAGAATCCCGAGTTCAAGAAGAAGTTCGGCCCGCGCGGCGTCATCCACAGCTTCGCCGACGGCCGCATCACCGACACCGGCCCGCTCACGATCAAGCGCATGGAGACGATCGACGAGGAGGTCAACGCCAAGGCGATCGACTTCATGGAGCGCGCCAAGAAGGCGGACAAGCCGTTCTTCCTCTGGTGGAACTCCACCCGGATGCACATCTTCACGCACCTGAAGAAGGAGTCCGAGGGGAAGACCGGCCTCGGCGTCTACCCGGACGGCATGGTCGAGCACGACGGCCACGTCGGGTTGATCCTCGCCAAGCTCAAAGAGCTGGGGCTCGACGAGAACACCATCGTCATGTATTCGACCGACAACGGCGCGGAAGCGATGAGCTGGCCCGACGGCGGCACGACGATGTTCCGCGGCGAGAAGAACACCAACTGGGAGGGCGGCTATCGCGTCCCGACGCTGATCCGCTGGCCCGGCGTCATCAAGCCGGGCACGATCGTCAACGACATCGGCTCGCACGAGGACATGCTCCCGACGCTGCTCGCCGCCGCGGGCGACACCACCGCGAAGGAGGACCTCCTCAAGGGCCGCAAGGTCGGAGAGACCACCTACAAGGTCCACATCGACGGGTACAACCTCATGCCCGCGCTCGCGGGGCAGGGCGCGTGGCCGCGCCGCGAGTTCCTCTACTGGACCGACGACGGCAGCGTCGCGGCGCTGCGCTACGACCAGTGGAAGATCACCTTCCTCAAGCAGGAGGCGCATGGACTTCACGTCTGGATGGAGCCGTTCGTGAAGCTGCGCGCACCGATGATCTGCAACCTCCGCTCCGACCCCTTCGAACGCGCGGAGTACGAAGGGTTCGGCTACAACCAGTGGTTCACCGACCACATGTTCGTGATCGCTCCCGCGGGGGCGTACGTGGGGCAGTGGCTGCAGAGCTTCCGCGAGTTCCCGCCGAGGCAAAAGCCCGGGAGCTTCAACCTCGACAACGTCATGGAGGCGGTGACGGCCGGCGCCAGGCAGTAATATCCTCGGGCCGCATCGGCACGAGGCCGATGCGGCCCGACTTCGGAGGGCGGAAGCCATGACGATCGCTCGCGGCCGGACGACCCTCATCGCCGCGCTCGCCGGCGCGACGCTGACCGGCTGTACCCACCTCGGCCCCCGGACCGTGACGGCGGATCGCTTCGACTACAGCACGGCGATCGCCGACTCCTGGAAGCAGCAGACCCTCCTCAACATCGTCAAGCTCCGCTACATGGACCTTCCCGTCTTCGTGGACGTGTCGTCCATCGTCGCGGGTTATTCGCTGGAAACCTCGGTGAGCGTCGGGGGCCAGGTGTCGTCCGCCGGCTCGATCCAGGGATACGGCGGGTCGGTGGGAGCCGCCGGTCGGTTTACCGACCGTCCCACCATCACCTACGTCCCCATGACCGGCGAGCGGTTCCTGCGCGGACTGCTCACGCCCATCGATCCCAAGAACATCTTCTCCATGCTCCAGTCGGGGTACGCGGCGGACTTCATCCTGGGGCTCACCGTCGAATCGCTCAACGGCGTGCGCAATCGCTCGGCCGCAGGGGGTCTCGTGCGGGACGCGGATCCGGAGTTCGTGCGGGCGCTGGAGTTGATGCGCGAGGTACAGGCCGCCGGCGCCATCGGGATGCGGGTGGACGAGGACGAGGCCCGTCGTCAGCTGGCCGTCCTTTTCTTCCGGCGCGACGACGTGGGCCCCGAGATCGCGGAGAAAGCGGCGGAGATCCGGCGATTGCTCGGGTTGCCGCCCGATCAGCAGAGGTTCATCCTCAAGTACTCCCCGGTACGCGGGGGGAAAGACGAGCTGGCGGTGAACAGTCGCTCGATGCTGCAGGTCATGGGCGCGTTCGCGAGCTACGTCGATCTCCCGGACGCGCACGCCGCGGATCGCAGCGCCGTGCCCGCGCCTCAGGACGCCGCGGGGGACCACCCGGGTCGCGTGCGGATTCACAGCGGAAAGGACAGACCCGACTCCGCCTTCGCCGCCGTCTCGTACCGGGACCACTGGTTCTGGGTCGAGGAAGGAGACTGGCAGACCAAGCGCGCGCTCACGGCGGTCATGTTCTTCTTCACGCTGACGGACACGGGCGGCGCGGACAACCTGCCCCTGATCACGATCCCGGCGCAGTAGCCGGACGCACCCGTGTCCACCGACAAGGACCGGACCCGGCCCCTCGCTCGGTGGAAGCCCGCGGCGCTGACCGCCGCCGGGGCCGTCGTCGCTTGGTGCGCGATCGACCTCGTTCGCGAGGCGCTGCGCCCCCCGGCGCCGGTGAGCCCCACCGTCGCCGAGGCGACCTTCACCGGACTGAAGGCCTGCGCGAAATGCCACGAGAAGGAGACCAAGGCCTGGACCGGATCGCACCACGACCTCGCGATGACCGAAGCGACCGAGGGGACCGTGCGCGGCGACTTCTCCGGCGTCCGCTTCGATGGCGACGGGATGAAGGCGCGGTTCTTCCGGGAGGGGGCGAAGTTCCTCATCGAGACCGACGGGACCGACGGGAAGCCCGCCGTGTTCGAGGTCGCCTACACCTTCGGGTGGGAACCGCTGCAGCAGTACCTGATTCGTTTCCCCGGAGGCCGGTTGCAGGCGTTCTCGGTCGCGTGGGACGTGAACGCCGGGCGCTGGTTCTTCCTCTACCCCGGAAGGAAAATCGAGCGCGACGACTGGCTCCACTGGACGCGCAACGGCCAGAACTGGAACGGCATGTGCGCGGAGTGCCATTCGACCAACCTCGTGAAGGGGTTCGACCCGCAGGCCGGCAGCTACACCACGCGCTGGTCGGAGATCGACGTGAGCTGCGAGGCCTGCCACGGCCCCGGGTCGCGACACGTGGCGTGGGCCGAGATCCCGCCGATGGGTCGCCTCCCGATCGTGGACACCGGGCTCGTGATGAAGACGTCGTCGATCACGAACCGCGCGCTCGTCGAGTTGTGCGCCCCCTGCCATGCGCGCCGCACCGAGCTCGGCGACTACGACCACCGGCGCTCGGAGCTGCTCGACAACCACCTGCCCGCCCTGCTGGACGAGGGGCTCTACCACGCCGACGGGCAGATCCTCGAGGAGGACTTCGAATACGGCTCGTTCCTGCAGAGCAAGATGTTCCGCATGGGGGTCCGCTGCACCGACTGCCACGACGCGCACTCGCTGAAGCTCCGCGGGGAAGGAAACGGCGTCTGCCTTCCGTGCCACGCGGCGGCGACCTACGACGACGCGCGCCACCACTTCCACCGGGAGGCGCGTTGCGTCTCGTGTCACATGCCGACGTCGAAGTTCATGGTCGTGCATCCGCGCCACGACCACAGCATCCGGATTCCCCGCCCCGACCTGACCCGCGAGCTCGGCGTGCCGAACGCCTGCAGCGCCGCGGGGTGTCACGCGGACAAGCCGCTGTCGTGGGTCACGGCGGCGTACGACAAGTGGTACGGAACCGCGCGCAAGCCCCACTACGGGACGACGATCGAGGCGGGACGCCGCGGGGATCCCGCCGCTCAGCGGGACCTGATCGCCCTCGCGGACGATCGGCTCCAGCCGACGATCGTGCGGGCCACCGCGTTGTCGCTTCTGGGCCGATACCGCGGACCCGAGGTGACCGCCGCGTTCCGGAGCGCGCTCGTCGACGAGGAACCGCTGATCCGTCGCACCGCCGTGGCGCAGGCCCCGATCGCCGACGAGGCGGAGCGCGTCTCCCGGCTCGCGCCCCTTCTTTCCGATCCCCTTCGCGCCGTCCGCCTCGAGACGGCGCTCGCCCTCGCCGGGACTCCCTCCGCCTCGCTGAAACCCCACCAGCGGGACGCGTTGGCGACCGCGGTCGCCGACTACGTGAAGGCGATGGAGTACGGGCTCGACTTCTCGCACGCGGGACACAACCTCGGCCTTCTCTTCGAGCGGCTCGGCGACCCGGTGAGGGCGGAGGCCTACTACCGCAGTGCGATCGCCGTCGACGACCGTTGGCCGCCGCCCGCGGGAAACCTCGCGATCCTGCTCGCCCGCCGGGGGAGATCCGCCGAGGCGGAGACGCTCCTGCGCGGGATCCTCGCCACGCACCCGGACCTGGCCGAGGTGACCTACTCCCTCGGCCTGCTCGTGGCCGAGACGGGGACGATCGAGGAGGCGGCGACGCTTCTGGCCCGGGCCGCGAACGGGATGCCGGGGAACGCCCGCGCGGCCTACAACGCGGGGCTCGCGCTCGCGCAGGCGGGGCGCGACGCGCAGGCCGAGGGAATGCTGCGACGGGCGGTCGAGCTCGAGCCCGCCGACCCCGACGCCCGCGCCGCGCTCGCGGACTTCCTCGTGAAGCGAGGACGCACGCCGTGAGAATTCGGGTGCGTTTCGCCTCACTGCGGTGCGAGAATCGCGGAATCCAAGGAGGATCGCAGTGAGGAGAATGCCAGCCGGTCTTGCGAGCGTTGTGTTCGCTTCCGTGGTTTTCGCGGGGCCGGCGGCGCGGGCCGAGGAGGGCGTGACCTCCGACGTCGGCACCCTCGACAAGGCGACCGCGGAGCGCGCCTCCAGGAAGCCGCCCTACTCTCCGTACGCGGGGCGCAACTACCCCACGCGACCGTTCTTCGGCGACACGCACCTCCATACGGGTTACTCGATGGACGCCGGCGCCTTCGGAGCCCGACTCGGTCCGCGCGATGCCTACCGACTGGCGCGGGGCGAGGAGATCCAGGCGTCGAGCGGGCAGCCGGTCAGGCTGTCGCGCCCTCTCGACTTCCTCGTGGTCGCGGACCACTCGGACAACATGGGGTTCTTCCCGGACCTCTTCGCCGGGAATCCCCAGATCCTCGCCCACCCGACCGGCCGAAAGTGGTACGAGATGATCCAGGCGGGGAAGGGCGCGGACGCCGCGATCGAGATCATCATCGCCTTCTCCCAGGGGACCTTCCCGAAGGAGATCATGTATTTCCCCGGTACGAAGGCCTTCCGGTCGGCGTGGCGCGAGACGATCAAGGCCGCGGAGGAAGCGAACGAGCCCGGCCGGTTCACCGCGTTCATCGGGTTCGAGTGGACGTCGAACACGGGCGGGAACAACCTGCACCGGAACGTGATCTTCCGCGACGACGCCACCAAGGCCTCGCTCGTCGAGCCGTACACCGTGTATCCCCCCTTCGGAAGCGACAACCCGCGCGAGCTCTGGAAGTACATGGCGGCGTACGAGGACAAGACCGGCGGCGAGCTGCTGGCGATCGCCCACAACGGGAATCTCAGCAACGGACGGATGTTCCCGATCATCGAGCCCGGGACCGGGAAGAAGATCGACGTCGAGTACGCGAAGACGCGCGCGAAGTGGGAGCGCCTCTACGAGGCCACCCAGATCAAGGGCGACGGCGAGGCGCATCCGTTCCTGTCCCCCAACGACGAGTTCGCCGACTACGAGACCTGGGACAAGGGGAACCTCGACCTCAGCGAGCTCAAGAAGCCGGAGATGCTCGAGTTCGAGTACGCGCGCGCGGCGCTGAAGAACGGCCTGAAGCTCGAGAAGGAGCTCGGGACCAATCCCTTCAAGTTCGGGATGATCGGCTCGACGGACGCCCACACGGGACTTTCCGCCGTGGAGGAAGACAACTTCTTCGGGAAGACCTCCTCTTCCGAGCCGAGCCCGGAGCGGGCGGCCCATCCGTTCGTGAAGACGGCCAACGCCACCATCATGACCTGGGAGACGACCGCATCGGGTTACGCGGCCGTCTGGGCGACGGAGAACACGCGCGAGGCGATCTTCGACGCGATGTACCGGCGGGAAACGTACGCGACGACCGGCCCGCGCATGATCGTGCGCCTGTTCGGCGGCTTCGACTTCGAGGCGAAGGACGCAGCGAACCGCATGCCGGCGCAGGTCGGCTACACCAAGGGTGTCCCGATGGGAGGCGATCTCAAGGCCGCGCCGGCCGGCAAGGCCCCGACCTTCCTCGTCGCCGCCCTGAAGGACCCGATCGGCGCGAATCTCGACCGGTACCAGATCGTCAAGGGCTGGATGGACGCCAAGGGTTCGCTGCACGAGAAGGTCTACGACGTCGCCTGGTCGGGAGGCCGGAAGCCCGGCGCCGACGGAAAGCTCCCGCCGGTCGGGACGACCGTCGACGTGGCCAACGCGTCCTGGACGAACACCATCGGCGCCCCCGAGTTGGCCGCCGTCTGGAAGGACCCCGACTTCGACCCGAAGGTCCCGGCGTTCTACTACGGACGCGTGATCGAGATTCCGACGCCGCGCTGGACGGCGTACGACGCGAAGAAGTACGGGCTCACGCTTCCCAAGGAAGTGCCGATGACGACGACGGAGCGCGCGTACACCTCGCCGATTTGGTACACGCCCTGACGGAGGCCCACGAGATGCTCGAGTTCCGATCCGGATTCGCAATCGTTCTTCTGGCCGTGGCCACGGGAGCCGGCGCTCCGCTGGCCCAGGAAGAGGCGCCGACACGAGAGCAGCTGGACGCGACGATCGCGAAGCGGAACTACTCCCCCTACGCGGGGATGGAGTACCCGACGCGGGTCCTGTGGGGAGACACCCACCTCCACACCTCGATCTCCGTCGACGCGGGGGCGGCGGGCTGTCGCCTCGGGCCGGAGGAGGCCTACCGGTTCGCGCGAGGCGAGCAGATCACGACCTCGACGGGGCAGTTCGCGCGGCTGTCCCGGCCTCTGGATTTCCTGGTCGTGGCCGATCATTCCGAGATGCTCGGCCTGATGCCCCAGTTGCTGAAGGGCGACCCGGACATCCTGGCGACGGAGCAGGGGCGCTCGTGGTTCGAGAAGATCCGCAAGGGCGGCGACGACGCCATGGCCGCGGTGCTCGAGATCACGCGCAGCCTCGGCGAGAAGAAGGCCCCGATCGAGAACCCGCAGGCGGTCCGCTCCGCGTGGCGGGCGAACAACGTCGCCGCGGAGAAGTACAACGAGCCGGGGAGGTTCACCGCGTTCATCGGCTACGAGTGGACGTCGATCCCCGACGGGAACAACCTCCATCGCGTCGTCGTCTTCCGCGACGGCGCCGACAAGGCCGACCGGGTGCTCCCGTACACCCAGTACGACAGTCCGAACGCCGAGGACCTCTGGAAGTGGATGGCCGCGTACGAGAAGGAGACGGGGGGAGAGCTCCTCGCCATTCCGCACAACGGCAACGTGAGCAACGGCCTGATGTTCTCGGACGTCGACTACGTCGGAAAGCCCCTCACGCGGGAATACGCCCTCGA
Organism: Candidatus Polarisedimenticolaceae bacterium; assembly: GCA_036376135.1. Taxonomy (NCBI): domain Bacteria; kingdom Pseudomonadati; phylum Acidobacteriota; class Candidatus Polarisedimenticolia; order Candidatus Polarisedimenticolales; family Candidatus Polarisedimenticolaceae; species Candidatus Polarisedimenticolaceae bacterium. The sequence goes on from DASVAW010000085.1 coordinate 58,428, forward strand.
GCGCGCGCGCCGCGAGCCCCTGATCGAGGTCACCCAGCAGAAGGGAGACAGCGAGACCCATCCGTTCCTCTCCCCCAACGACGAGTTCGCCGACTTCGAGCGCTGGGACCGGATGAACCTGAACGGGCTGGCGCTGCACACCCCGGACATGTTCGCCAAGGAGTACGCCCGGGCGGCGCTCGCCCGCGGACTCGCGTTCGAGGAGAAGCTCGGGACGAACCCGTTCAAGTTCGGGATGATCGGCTCGACGGACTCCCACGCCGGGATCCCGGCCGTGGAGGAGGACAACTACTTCGGGAAGGTCTCCCTCCTCGAGCCGAACCCGCACCGCTGGCAGCACGTGTCGATCACCTACAAGCCCGACCCGACGAAAAACGTGATCGGCTGGGAGATGCTCGCGTCCGGTTACGCGGGGGTCTGGGCGAAGGAGAACACCCGCGAGTCGATCTTCGACGCGATGAAGCGCAAGGAGGTCTACGCGACCACGGGATCGCGGATGCTCGTGCGCTTCTTCGGCGGATGGAGCTTCGAGGCGAAGGACGCCCTCACCCGCCAGCCCGCGGCTTCGGGGTACGAGAAGGGGGTGCCGATGGGCGGCGACCTGCGGAACGCCCCCGCGGGCAGGGCGCCGACGTTCCTCGTCGCCGCCGCGAAGGACCCGCTTTCGGGGAACCTCGACCGGATCCAGATCGTGAAGGGCTGGCTCGACCCCGCCAAGGGCCCGCAGGAGCGCGTCTACGACGTCGCCTGGAGCGACGGCCGCAAGCCCGACCCGAAGACCGGCAAGCTCCCCGCGGTCGGGAACACCGTCGACGTCCCGAGCGCCACGTGGACGAACACGATCGGCGCGCCGGAGCTCATCACGGTCTGGAAGGACCCCGAGTTCGACCCGAAGCTGCGGGCCTTCTACTACGCCCGCGTGATCGAGATCCCCACCCCCCGGTGGACCGCCTACGACGCCAGACGCTTCGGGATCCGCATGGATCCGAAGGTGCCGATGACGACGACCGAACGCGCGTACACGTCGCCGATCTGGTACACGCCGTAGGGGTCGATTGAAGTCCTTTCTCCGGGAGCCCCTCGTCCACTTCCTCGCGCTCGGCGCCGCGCTGTTCCTCTATTTCCACTGGAGCGGCGGCGCCGGAGCGGGGTCGGGGCGGATCGTCCTCACCTCGGGGCAGATCGATCACCTCGCCGCGGGGTTCGCGAAGGTCTGGCAGCGGCCGCCCACCGAAGCCGAGCTCAAGGGGCTCGTCGACGACTGGGTGCGGGAGGAGATCGCGGTCCGCGAGGCGACGGCCGCCGGCCTCGATCGGGACGACACGATCGTGCGGCGACGCCTTCGGCAGAAGCTCGAGTTCGTCGCCGAGGACGTCGCCGCCGCCGTACCCCCGACCGAAGCCGAGCTCCAGGCGTGGCTCGACGCGCACCCCGACGCATTCCGGCGCGAGCCGGAGACGGCCTTCGAGCAGATCTACTTCCGGGAGGAGCGATCCGCCCGCGCCGCCCTCGAGGCCGTCCGGCGGGGGGGCGACCGGGAACGGTTCGGCGACCCGACGCTGCTCCCGGCGGAAATGGAACGCTCCGCGCGCGCGGTCGTGGCGTCGGTGTTCGGACCGGAATTCGCCGCCGCCGTCGAGTCGCTCCCGGAAGGAGCCTGGTCGGGACCGATCGCGTCGTCCTACGGGTGGCACCTCGTGTTCGTCCGCGAGCGGATCGCCGGCTCCCTCCCGGCGCTCCCCGGGATCCGCGCGGAGGTCGAGCGGGAGTTCCTCGCCGACCGCCGCGTCCGCCAGCTCGACGGGATGTACGAACGACTGCTCCGGAAGTACACGGTCGTCGTCGAGAAGCGGGAATTGCGGCCGTGATCCGGAGGACCCTGCTCGCGCTCGCCGTCGTCGCCACGGGAACCGCGCAGGCGCACGAGGTGAGGCCCGGCTTCCTCGAGCTGCGCGAGCGGGCGCCCGGAAGCTACGACCTGCTCTGGAAGCGCCCGACCGGCGGCGAGGTGGAGATCCGCATCGCCCCCGTCGTCCCCGACGGCTGCACGCTCTCGAGCCCCGACCGCCAGCAGCTCACGCCGGGCGCGGTGCTCGTCCGCGGAACGCTGACGTGCGAGGGCGGGATCGCCGGAAGGTCGCTCCGCGTCGCGGGGCTGGAGACGACGGTGACGGACGTGCTCGTCCGGATCCACCACGCCGACGGCCGGCTCGAAAGCCACCTCCTCCGCCCCGCGATCCCTTCGGTGACGCTGGGCGCGCGGACCACGGGACTCCAGCGCTCGTGGTCGTACGCGCAGCTGGGCGTGCAGCACATCCTGCTCGGCGTGGATCACCTGCTCTTCGTGCTCGGGTTGCTGCTGATCGTCTCGGACCGCTGGATGCTGGTCAAGACGATCACCTCGTTCACCGTCGCCCACAGCCTCACGCTCGCGATCGCAACCCTCGGGTACGCCTCCGCCCCGCTGCCGCCGCTCAACGCGGCGATCGCGCTTTCGATCCTCTTCCTGGGCCCCGAGATCGTCCGCGTTTGGCGCGGCGAGACGAGCTTCACGATCCGCCACCCCTGGGTCGTCGCCTTCGCGTTCGGCCTGCTGCACGGTTTCGGGTTCGCGAGCGGCCTCTCCGCGATGGGGCTCCCGAAGGCGGAGATCCCGCTCGCGCTGCTTCTTTTCAACGTCGGCGTCGAGATCGGCCAGGTCGCGTTCGTGGCGCTCGTCCTGCTCCTCGAACGGTCCTTCCGCGCGCTCGAGATCCGCTGGGCCCGCTGGGTCGAAGCGCTCCCCGGGTACGCGGTCGGCTCGCTCGGAGCCTACTGGACGATCCAGCGGGTGGCCGCCCTGCTCACGGTGCTGTTCGTCACCTCCCCCGCGTGGGCGCACGCGCAGCAGGGGCAGGCGGCGGGGTTCGCCTCCGGGGTGGGCCATCCCCTTTCCGGGCTCGACCACGTCCTCGCGATGATCGCGGTCGGGTTGTGGGGCGCCCAGCTGGGCGCTCCCGCGATCTGGCTGCTGCCGGTGACCTTTCCGATGGTGATGGCGATCGGCGGGTTCCTCGGTCTCGTCGGGCTCCCGATCCCCGGCGTCGAAGTCGGGATCGCGCTCTCGGCCGTGTCGCTCGGGGCGATGGTGGCGCGGGAGGCGCGACCGCGACTCGGGATCGCGGCGGCGCTCGTGGCGTTCTTCGCGATCTTCCACGGCCATGCCCACGGCACCGAGCTCCCGCCGGGCCAGAGCGGCCTCCTCTACAGCGTCGGTTTCGTGATCGCGACCGGTTGCCTGCACGCGATCGGGATCGGCATCGGACTCGTCCATCGCTGGCGGTGGGGACGCACGGCGCTGCGCGTCGCGGGGGCCGCGGTAGCCCTCGCCGGCGTCTTCTTCCTGTGGCGCGCCTTGGCATCATGAAGAAGGTCGTCGTCGCGACGTCGCTTCTCTTCTGGTGCGGGACCGCGCACGCGCACCTCGTGAACACGGGGCTGGGTCCGGTCTACGACGGGGTCTCGCACCTGTTCGTGACCTTCGACGACCTGCTTCCCGTGGTGGCGATGGCGATGCTGGCGGGACTCAACGGCCCCGCCGCAGGCCGGAGGACCCTGTTCGCGCTTCCGGTCGCCTGGTTTGCCGCGGGCCTCGCCGGGCACCTCGGCGGGACGGCGTTCCTTCCGGCGGGGATCACGTCGATCTCGTTGCTCGCGCTCGGGATCCTGACCGCGGCGGATCGACGTCTGGCTCCCGGCGTCGTCACGGCGATCGCCGCGCTGCTCGGGGCCCTGCACGGCTGGCGGAACGGGGCGGGCCTCGCCGCCGCGGGACGGGAGGCGAGCGGTCTCGTCGGGATCGCCGGCGCGGTCTTCGTGCTGACGGCGCTTCTCGGCGCGGCGATCGTGTCGCTGCGGCCTCCCTGGACGCGCATCGCGGTGCGCGCGGCGGGGAGCTGGATCGCGGCGATCGGACTGTTGTATCTGGGTTGGGCCTTGAGCGGCCGTCTATGATGCGTTGCTTCCCGAGGAGGAATCGATGAAGCTCCGGTCTCTCGCGACCTTCGTTCTGCTCGCCCTCGCCGCCCCTGCCGTCGTCGCCGGCGAGTACAAGCACTCCCTGTCGGTGTATTTCCTCGGCGCCGGCATGGACGGCACGACCGCCGTGGGACCCGTGGAAGCCGATGTGAACGTGGGGTTCTCGGACATCCTGGAGAACCTGGAGTTCGGCGCCATGGCCGCCTACCGCGTCGAGCGGGACCGGTGGGTCGCCACGGCCGACTTCATCTACATGGGCCTCGGCGCCACGAAGGACTCCTCCGGGGGCTTCCTGAAGGCCGACGTCGACCTCACGCAGACGATGTTCGAGGTCGACGGTGCGTACAAGCAGACCGACCGGCTCGAATGGCTGTTCGGCCTGCGTTACAGCAGCATCGACACGGAGATCGTGCTCACCCCCGACCTCGGACCGGTCGTCGAGGCCGACGCGAAGGCGGACTGGATCGACCCCGTCGTCGGCGCACGCTGGATCCGTCCCATCGGAGCGAAGTGGGCGTTCGTGGGGCGCGCGGACGTCGGCGGATTCGGCGTCGGCTCCGACTTCGCGTGGCAGGCGATCGCGCGGTTCGACTGGAAGGTCTCGGAGAAGCTCGCCGTCACGTTCGGCTACCGCGCCCTCGACGCCGACTACGAGGACGGCGAGGGATCGAGCCGATTCCTCTACGACGTCCTGACGACGGGCCCCGTCGCGGGGGTGACCTTCTCGTTCTGATCCCGGCGCTCCGGCGCGTCGGGGGGCATGCCCGCGACCGAGCGCGCGTAGAGCCCGATCCCGGGCGCCGCGCTCAGGCCGTGGGCGAAGATGCTCAGCAGGACGGTCATCATCACGGCGAGCCGCACGGCCGGCGCGACGTCCGCCTGCCCGACCTCCTCGAGGTAGACGAGGCCGAGCACGATCGAGGCGAGCCCACGGGGCCCGAACCAGCCCATGAAGACGACGGTCGCCCGGCGGAGGCGCGTTCCCGCGAGGGCGATCGCCACCGGCAGCATCCGCACGACCGTGAGGCTCGAGACGGCGTAGACGACCACGCGCGCGTCGAACCGCCGCCACGCGCCCGCGACCAGGAGACCGAACAGGAAGAACACCGCGGAATTCAGGACCTGGCCCCACTCCTCGGTGAACTCGACGCTGTGCCGCCCCGCGTCGGGGTACGGCACCTGCACGGCGAGCCCGGCGACGAACGCGGCGATGAACATGCTCGCCCCCACCGCGTTCGACGCGAGCACGCACGCCAGGGGCAGCGCGACGACGCCGATCTGCCGCGACGCGTCGGCCATGAAGCCCCGCCGGGTCGCGACCGCGAGCAGCCATCCGCCGCCCCCGCCGATCGCCAGCCCCACGAGCGCGCCGTATCCCAGCTGCTCGACGACGAAGGGCAGGAGTCTCGCCCCGCCCCCGGTGGAAAGCGCCATGAAGAAGAGCAGGAACGGCACCGAGAGGCCGTCGTTGAGACCCGCCTCCACGTTGAGCGCCTGCCTCACCCGCGGCGGCACCTTCGGACTGTTCACGATGATCTGTCCGAGACCCGCGTCGGTCGGCGCGAGGATCGCCGCGAGGATCCCCGCCTCCCATACCGAAAGCTGCGGAAAGAGGAGCTTCGCCGCGGCCGCCCCGAGCGCGATCGTCAGCAGCATGCCCGTGCTCAGGAGGCGGACCGGCAGGTTCCGGATGCTCCGCAGCAGCTTCAGGTCGACGCGACTGGCGTCCGCGAACAGCAGGAGGACGAGGCCGACCTCCGCCACGGTGAGAAGGACGGGGAGGGCGCGATCCCCGTCGAGCGCGGGGATCGACTCCGTGAACAGGAACCCCGCCCCGGCGAAGAGCATCGGGGCCGTGACGACCGTCCCCTCGAGTTTTCGCGACACGAGGCTGTAGGCGAACAGGAGAGCCAGGAACAGGACGAGGGCGCTCAACGCGCGGGACCCTCGAGCCGATAGAACCGGTTCACGACCGCGAAGAAGAAGCCGGTCGACCAGCCGCACATCAGGATCCCGGTCAGTCCCTCGACGCCGGCGGTGAGGCGCAGCGACTCCGGCGGAACGAGGTCACCGTAGCCGACGGTCGTGTACGTCACGACGCTGAAGTAGCCGCAGGCCTTCGGGTCCGGGAACGCCCCCTGCAGGGAGTAGAAGGTCGCGAAGACGAGGACCTCGGCGACGTGCGCGAGGACGAGGTACCCCGCGAGGCGGATGAGCAGCCACGTCGTCGGCCAGAACCGCCCCTCCCTCACGGGGATCATCCGCGGAAGCCGGCGGATGACCCACGTGAGGGTGACGGAATGGATGACGACGCAGCTCGCGAGGAGCAGCCACGCCCAGAGCAGGTCGCGAAGCACCGTCGCCTCGCCCTCAGCGAGGTTTCGGCGCCAGGGGATTGCCCCCCAGCGCGTTCGACACGTCCGCGATCGCCTTCTGCGCCTTGACGCTGTTCCCAGCCTTGTCGAGCGGCGGCGAGATCACCGCGATCCCGAACTTGCCCGGAGACACCGCGAGGATGCCGCCGCCGACGCCGCTTTTCGCCGGGAGACCGGTCGCGTAGAGCCACTTCCCGGTGTCGTCGTACAGGCCGGCGGTCGCCATGACCGCGAGGACCTCGGGAACGTTGTCGGCCTTCATGACCTGCTTCCCGGTCACGGGGTTCTTGCCGCCGTTGGCGAGGGTCGCCGCCATCACGGCGAGGTCCTTGGCGTTGACGCTGATCGCGCACTGCTCGGTGTAGATGTCCGTCGCCCGGAGCGGCTCGGCCTTGATGTGCCCGTAGGCGTACATCAGCATCGAGATCGCCTGGTTGCGCTGGTTGGTGTCGGCCTCCGACTTGAAGACTTCCTGGTTGACCGCGAGCGTCCGGCCCGCGAACGCCCCGTGCCAGTCCAGGATCTTCTTCCAGATCTCCGCGCGGTCCTTCCCGGAGACCATGCTCGTCGCGGTGATGGCGCCGGGGTTCACCATGGCGTTCATCTCGGCGCCCTTGTACTGCTCGACGGCGTTGATCGAGTTGAACACCTGCCCGGTGGCATCGACGCCCATGTTGTCGCGGATCGCGTCGACGCCCTGTTCCTCCATGACGAGGGCCATGGTGAAGACCTTCGAGATCGACTGGATCGACACCTCGGACTTGATGTCGCCGATCGAGTAGACCTTGCCGTCGACGGTTACGAGCGCGATGCCGTAGATGTTGGAGTCGACCTTGGCGAGGGCGGGGATGTAGTCGGCGTTCGCCCCCTCCTTCAGGTTCTTGTACTTCTCGTAGGCGGCCTTGAGCGCCGCGTCGATCTCCGCGGGGGTCTGGGCCCAAGCCGCGGGCGCGAGCACGAGCGCGAACGCGGCGAGGGCAACCATCGTGCGACGGAACATCACTTGCCTCCCATCGTGTGGCCGAAGGAGTACTTGGCCGAGAACTGGATGCGGAAATCGTCCGAGCTGAATCCGTCGGAGTTGTTCTCGCGCTTGCCCCACTGGAGCTCCGGCCCGAGCATCACGTTGGCGACCGGATAGTAGAGGAGATTCACGAGGGCGTATTGCCCCTTCTTGAACGCGCTGGGCGCCTGCCCGTCGCTGTTGTCGATGTCGACCATGGAGTAGCCGATCGTGCTCGTGAGCTTCTTGCTCCAGGAGTAGTCGAAGAACAACACGATGCCGAGGATCGGCAGCGGCTCGCCGATGTCGTTGATGTCGTTGGTGATGCCGATGTCGACCGGCGCGTCGTTCATGTAGTTCTGAATCCCTTCGCCGTAGACGACCGACGCCCGGAGGGTGTCCTCGGCGAACTTGAGGTTCGTGCTGAGGTTCACGCCCCAGCCGACCGCGTCTCCCGACAGGTCGAGGGGCTGGGCGCCGAGGTCGTCCCACTCGATCCACCGCACGATCCCCGCGGCCTGGAAGTGACCCCACCCGCGGTTCATCCGGTACTGGGCCGACACGTCCGGGAGCGGGAACCGCGCCTGGACGTCCTGGAGCTCGACGCGGTCGGAGTACACGCCGCCGTCGCCGGAGGCGCCCGGACGCTCGAGGGCGACCATGAACACGTTGTCCCCCGAAACCGGCGTCCACCGCAGCTGGATGTTGCGGAAGAAGACCATGCCGTTGGGTCCCCAGTACTCGATCGAGTTCGGGAACACGTCGGGATCCATGAAGGGGCTCCAGGTCTGTCCCGCACCGAACTTGCCGAGCTCGCCCCACGCGTGGCGCAGGCGGAAGGTCGTCTGCCCGGCGTCGACCCCCGTGCCGAACAGCTCGAACTCGAAGATCGTCTTCAGCTCCCCGACGCTCGTCGGCGTCCACGATTTCACGCCCAGGCGGCTCTGCCGGACGCCGGCGAAGAACCGGCCGTCCGTGCCGAACTCGTCCTCGAACGACGGCAGCTTCGTCGGCCGCACCACGTCGTACCAGTCCGGATGGTTCTGACCCGACTGGTACCCCATGTCGAGCATCGCGAAGCCGTAGAGGTCGACCCGCGTCTTCGCCGCGGGGGCGTCCTCGGCCACCACACCGGTGGACGCCGCAAGCGCCAGCAGCGCCGTCGCGCAGATCCAGGACCGCATGTTCATCACCTTCCTCCTTGCTTGACGTTGGCCTTCTCCCAGGCCCGGACCTTCGCCCTCGCCCGGTCGAAGAGGCGCTCGTAGTTGACTTTCAGCAGCTTCTCCTTCGCGTCGGGAGCCAGCTGCGCGAACAGCGGCGCGTACAGGTCGTAGACCTTGAGGTACTTCTCCTGGCTTTGCGGCGCGACCTCGTCGGTCCCGAAGAGGAACCGGTCGGGGAACCGGTTGATGAGCGCCGCGGTCCGCGCGAGCCCTTCCGGCGTCGCGAGGACGTACTTCGCGGTCTCGTCCCAGGAGATGTCGAGGAACACGTGAGCGAGCGCGGGATCGGCGAGCGCGCGCTCGATCATCCCGAGCTGGTCGGTGACGGGATGCACGATGCGGCCGACGCCCATGTGCGCCCAGATGACCGTCGTCGCCGGGTGCCGGCGGAGGAGCTCCCCGAGCTGCCGGACCGGCCACGGATCCTGCCCGGGCTTCGGGAACGGCATGTCGACGTCGTTGTGGAGGATGACGACGAGCCCCACCTCGCCGGCGAAGTCGAGGACCCGGTCGAGGGCCGGGTTCGTGAGGCTCGCGGTCTCCCCGGCGATCTTGGACGAAACGAACTCCTTGTGGATCGTGAACTCGCCGATCCCCGAGAAGACGCCGGGGAAGGTGGTCAACACGCGCCGGATGTGGTCGACCGCGTACATGTCGGCGGGGTTGAATCCGGTGATCATCGGGTCGAGGCGCGCCTGCTCCACGGGCGACAGCGACTTGTAGGCCATCGCGATCCATGCGTCGGTGAACGAGTAGTAGTAGAGCGGCGCATCGGACTGGAGGTAATACGTCGGCGCGAAGTCGCCCGAGTTCCCGTACGACCACGTCTGCTGGAGCGGGATGCCGAAGAGGGTCGATCGGCCGACCTTCGTTCCCATGATCTTCAGGAAGTCGCGGACGTCGGTCCCCTGCTGGACGTAGTTCGTGAGGTGGAAGTGGGCGTCGTGCAGCTCGTACGACGGCGCCGCGAGCGCGGCCGCGAAGAGCAGGCTCGTCACCATGGGCGACCTCCTGACCTCAGAAGTTCATCTCGAAGTTGAGATGGTAGACGTCCCCGTTTCCCCCCACGGGATAGGGAACGGCGGTGTATCCCACGGGACACTTGCTCAGGTGGAGCCACTCGGCATTGAGCCGGAGCCCGCGCTTCTTCATCGGATACCAGTTCATGCCCGCCCGGAGCTCGGAGCCGTCGCCGTAGCGGCCGAGGATCTCGGACGCCCCGACGTAGAACTGAAGCACCCCCGGGACCGCCATCGCGGAGGCCTGGACCTGGTATCCGTGGTCGTCGATGTCGGCGATTCCCGCGTCGGCGACTCCGGGACCGGTCAGCTCGCTCAGTGTGCGCCAGTAGTACTCCGCCTCCAGCGCGAATCCCTTGTACTTGACCCCGGCATCGACGCTGGTCATGTCGTAGGTCACTTTCTCCACGGCGATCCCCGTGCCGAAGAGATCGGGAGTGAAGATCACGCTGCCGTCGGTGAGGCGAATCTGGCTGTTCTCGATGCCGTTGGTCCCCGGCTGGCTCTGCTTGTCCTCGCGGCTGTGCGTGAAGTGCAGACCGAGCCGCGTCGCCACCCGCTCGTGGTAGTCGAAGTCGCCGAAGGTGCCGTAGAGACCGAACTCCCCGGTCGTCGGGAGCCACTGGAGCATGAAGGACGAGGTATTGAGGGTATTGTCGAGCTGCGACGCGCTGACGCCGAGCGTGCTCAGGTTGTTCCCGAGCATGGCCATGTATTTGAGCTTCGTCGCGATCTCGCCCTTGATCCACAGTCCGCTGGTGTAGGACCCCCGGAAGAACTCGTCCGCGATCAGCCGGTCGTCGACTCCGAGCCAGTAGGGGAACTGCCCCTCGGTGCTGCGGACGCTCGGAAGGCTCGTGATCCCGCCGCCCAGCGTCACGAAGCGGTTGAACGCGAAGCTGAGGTTTCCGGCTCCGACGACCTGCGCCGGATCCCCCTGCGAGGGGTTCGAGGACCAGACGTAGAGGTAGTAACGCATCTTCGGGTTGAGGAACCAACCGGTGAAGGGAAGGAAGAACTTGTTGAGCTGGACGTCCTCGCGCTGCGGAACGGTCTTGAGATTGCCGAAG
>DASVAW010000086.1 GCA_036376135.1 Candidatus Polarisedimenticolaceae bacterium
GTTCTCGACGCGCTGGATGCCGGGATCGATCCCGATCGTCGCGATCTCGACCGCCGGCGCGAGATCGGCAGCAAGGAGGAATGCCAGAACGGCAACGATCGGCATGGCCCCACTCCCTTCGAGAGCCGGGGGATTGCCGCGAACCTACGCTCCCGACGCGAAGGAGGTCAAGCGGGAATCAGGGCTCGTCGCTCGGCGCAACCCCCGCACGCTGGCGCGCTTCGCGCGCCTTCTCGGGTTGCCCGTTCACCTCGTAGGCCTCCGCGAGAGTCGCCCACGCGCGTGGGTAATCGGGGAGGATCGCCACCGCCCGCTCGAGGGGCTCGATCGCCTGGTTCGCCCGCCCCGTGCGCAGGCGCGTCCGGCCCACGTTGAACAGCGCCTTCACCGAGCGGGGCGACGACGCCACCGTCGCCTCGGTGAGGGTCGCGAGATCGCGATAGTCCCCCGCCCGGACCCACGCGCGCGCTGCACCCGCGGCGCACGCCGCGCCGAGCAGCGCGATCGCGATCGCGCGCCTCGGGATCGCCGCGAGCCCCGCCCCCGCGAGACCGCAGGCGAAGGCGAGGGGGAGGTACGCGACGCGCTCGGCGAAGATCGTCCCGATCGGGAAGAAGACGTTGGACGTGACCCCGAACGCCGCCCCGGCCGCGAAGACGAGGACGGCGAGGTCGCGCCTCTGCCTCCTCGACGCGACGAGAACGGCCCCGACCCACGACGCGACGATCGCGATCGCGGCGGGGAGGACCCACGATGCGAGCGGCGCGACCGCGATCTCGTCGAACCCCCTCTCGATCGTGAGGTTCGACGGCCACGCGGCGAGCGCGGCGTAACGTCCCAGAAGGACGATCGCGTTGACCGCCCGGGTGAGCGGATCCACCGCGACGAGCGGGTTGTCGACGAACGGGAACTCGCGCCCCGAAAAGCCGACCGCCGCGCCCCGCAGCGCCAGATAGACCGCCAGCGCCGCGCCGTGCGCGAGGAACATCCGCGGATGCCTTCGCTGCGTCAGCGCCCACCACGCCGCGGGGATCAGCACGACCGCCGCGACCGCGCTGTCCTTCGACAGGAGCGCGAGGAAGAAGGCGAGCGCGGAGCCGGCCAGGCGCCACGCGGAGGGCTTCGCCTCGTGGTCGAGCGCGAGGCGGATCGCGACGAGGACGCCGAGCGCCGCCTGGACCTCCGCGCGCCCGACGATCCACAGCACCGCCTCGCTCCCGAGCGGGTGCACGGCGAACAACGCGGCGGCGGAGGCCGCCGCGAAGCGATCGCGTGAGAATCCCGCCAGCAGCCAGAACAACGCGAGCGCCGCGAGGAGGTGCAGGCCGACGTTCACGGCTCGGAACGCCTCCTTCGATCCAAAGGCCTGTGCGTTCCACGCGATCGACGCGATCGTGAGCGGCCGGTAGAGGTTCGACCCCTCGTGGCGCGTCCCGTGCCAGTAGTCGGTCTTGAGGGCCCCCGCGAGGTCGGCGCGTTTGGCGACCCACTCGCTCGCCACGAGGGTGCGGTCGTCGTGCAGGAGCGGATAGGAAAGCGCGCGGCCGTAAGCGACCGCCGCCAGCGCGAGCCCCGCCGCGAGGATGGCGGCGACGAGCTTCACGTGAGCTCCGCTTCGAAGTCGGCGGGGAGCGGCGCCGACACGTCCACGCCGTGCGCCTCGATCGCCAGCCTCGCGTTGTGGAGCATCTGCCGGCGCGCGCCCCCTTCCGCGTGCCGCGCGTCCCCGCGACCGGCGACGACGTCGAGGAAGTCCGCGTCGGGACGGCCGTAGAGGAGATCGCCGACGATCGGGTGCCCGATCGCGGCGAGGTGCACGCGGATCTGGTGGCGGCGGCCGGTCTTCGGGAACACGCGCAGGAGGGTACGTCCCGGAAGCCGCCGCTCGACCCGCCACGCGGTCAGGGCCGACTCCCCGGCGTCGGAGGTCTCCCGCCGGGTGTAGACGCGCGACGCCGCCTCGGCGATCGGGAGGTCGATCGTCCCCTCCGGCGCCTCGACTTCTCCCGCGACGAGGGCGAGGTACTCCTTCGTCACCTTTCCCCGTTCGAACGCCGTCGAGAGCGCCCTCGCCGTCGCCGCGTCCCTCGCGACGAGGAGCACCCCCGTCGTCTCGCGGTCGAGCCGGTGGCACAACCGGAGCGCCTCGTCGCCGACCTGCTTGCGGAGCATGCGGATCACGGTGTTGTCCCGCTCGCGGTTCACCGGGTGCACGGGGATTCCCGCGGGCTTGTCCACGGCGAGCCAGCCGGAGCCTTCCGCGAGGATCGCGATCGTCAGCTCGAGCGGCGGCTCGACGAGGGGAACCGTCGTGACGATCACCGAGCCCCCGGGCCTCACCGGCGTCGACGGCCGCGCCGCGACTCCCCACGAGAGGGTGACGCGCCTGCGGATCGCCTCCTGGACGCGCGTCCGCGAGAGCCCCGGGATCCGCTCGTTCAGGAAACGGTCGAGCCGCTTCCCGGCGTCGCGCGGTCCGACTCCGAAGACGGTCTCAGGCTCCGTCATCGGGGATCACGTCGCCCAGGCGCCACGCGAGCGCCTTGAGGATCGC
>DASVAW010000087.1 GCA_036376135.1 Candidatus Polarisedimenticolaceae bacterium
GCCGCCATCGATTCCCTGGCGCATCGACAGGAACGACTGGCGGAGGAGGTACGCCGTCAGGTACGAGAGGACGAGAATCCCCGCGACGGCCATCGCGCCGACGACCGTGCGCATCACGGCGTCCCCGCGAGGGAGCTCCACCTACGCCGCACGCCGGCACCTCACCCGGAACACCGGCCCCGGCCCCGTCGCGAGCAGCTCGAGGCTCCCGCCGTGCGCGACGACGAGGGCGCGGGAGATCGCCAGGCCCAGGCCGCTTCCCCCCCGGTCGCGCGCGGTCGTGAAGAACGGGGTGAAGAGCTTCTCCGCGTTCGCGGCGGAGACGCCGGGGCCGGAGTCGGCGACGTCGATCACGACGTCCCCCCGCTCGGCGGCGACGTGGATCGACGTCATGACGCCGGGCCCGCCGTGGGTCCGGGCGTTCTCGAGGAGCGAGGCGAGGATCCCGTCGAGGATCGGCTCCTCCATCGCGATCGACGCCTGCGATCCCTCGACCTCGACCGGCAGGCCCGTTTCGCGCAGGCGCGCGGCGACCGAGGTCGCGACCGCGTAGGCTTCGCACGCACCGCCTCCCGGCCTCGCGACGTCGGCCTTCGCGAACTCGAGAAGACGCTGCACGAGATGCTCGAGGCGCGCGCCCGAGTGCGCGATGCTCCGGAGGAAACGCGCGCGCTCCTCCTCGCTCATCGTCGCGGCGTGGTCCTCGAGGAGCTCGACGGCGCCGCGGATCGCGGTGAGCGGCGTCTTGAACTCGTGGGAGACGTGCCCGGCGAACGTCCGGATGTACTCCCCGCGCTCCTCGAGGGTCTTCGCCATGCTCGCCAGAGCGGAGGAGAGCTGCGCGATTTCGGCGACCCCGGGACGCGCGATCGCCTTGAGCGCGCCTTTCTCTCCCGCCTCCGCGCGCCGGGCCTGCTCCATGAGGGCCTGCAGCGGACGCGCGATGGTGAGCGAGACCAGGAGGCTGATCCCCACGACGACCGCGAGGAGGAGGCCTCCCGCCAGGGCGAGCGGGCGGCGGTTGAGCCACAACGCCTTGGTGATGTCGAGCGGGGTGCGCGACAGGACGACGGCCCCGACGGTTTCGCTCCCGAGCCGGACGGGCAGCGCCACGAAGACGCGGTAACGCTGGCCGCGGCTGACCGATTCGAGCGAGGGGGGCGTGTTGTCCGAGGTGCGTACGCGCAGCAGGCTCACGCGTCGACCGCTCAGCGCGGCGGCGACCTCCTCGCGGTGGGCGAGGGAGAGGAACGCCTCGCTCCCCGAGGTCGCGACGACGATCCCGTGGCGGTCGACGATGCGGATCCCCGACAGCGTTTCGCGCGAGGCGGCCCGGAGGACCTGCGAGATGCGCGCGCCGGCGGCGACCGCGGCGACGTCGGGAGGAACGTCCGCCGGGGCGGCCGGAAGCGCGGGCGGGAGGATCGGGTCGTTCTGGACGTCCAGGCGCGGGGATGCGGCGCGCAGGGTCGCCTCGTCCAACGGCTCGAGCGGCTGCGGGGGGCCGAGCTCGCGGAGGAACGCCTCCCGCACGAGCGCCCCCTGCGCGAGGAGCTGCGCCTCGGTTCCGCGCACGAGCTCGTTCTCGTACAGGCGCAGGACCGCGACGAGGCCGAGGGGGAGGAGCAGGATCGCGAGGTTGACGATCAGCAGGATCGTGCGCAGGCGGGGGAGGAGGGATCGGGGTTCCTCAGGCACCGTCGCCGACCCTGTAGCCCACGCCGCGGACCGTCTCGATCGGCTCGCCGCCGGCCTCGGCGAACTTCTCCCGGATACGGCGGACGTGGCTGTCGATCGTCCTCCCCGAAACGTGGGTCGGCTCGCCGTAGGCGGAGTCCATGAGGGATTCGCGCGTGAAGACGCGCCCCGGGTGCGCGAGCATCGTCTTCAGCAGGCCGAACTCGACCGCGGTCAGGGGGACGGGTCTCCCGTCCCACAGCGCCTCGTGGCGATCCGGGTCGAGCCGGAGCTTGCCGTGCTGCATCGCGTGGGTCGGCGCGGCCTCGACCGGCGGGGCGTTCGCGCGCCGCAGCGCCGCGCGGACGCGGGCGACGAGCTCCCTGGGGCTGAACGGCTTCGTGACGTAGTCGTCGGCGCCGATCTCGAGGCCGACGATCTTGTCGATCTCGTCGGTTTTCGAGGAGAGGAAGAGGATCGGGACGTTCGAGCGCACGCGCACGCGGCGGCAGACCTCGGTTCCGTCCATCTCGGGCATGAGGATGTCGAGAATGAGCAGGTCCGGCTGGGTGCGCTCGAACGCCGCGAGGGCCGCGGCGCCGTCCCCGGCCTCGACGCATTCGATGTTCTCGCGGCGAAGGGCGAAGCGCACGACCTCGCGGATGTGCGGATCGTCGTCGGCGATCAGGACCGTCGTTTGCCGGCTCACGCGGGGAATTGTAGGTCGAGTTTCCGCCCTGCACGGAATCTGCACCGAATCCCCGGAGGGAGCACACGCGGGGCGCAACCCCGGGCGGCATCGTCCCCGCGACAAGGAGGCCGCCATGCTGCGCCGGATGATCGTGATCGTCGCCATCTTCATCGCCCTCTCCGCAGGCTGGTTCGTGCTGGGTGGGAGCGTGCTCCACCGGACGTGGAACGCCGACGGGCGGCTCAAACACGAGGTCGCCGCGTTGTGGGGGGACCGGCAGGAGCAGGTCTCACCCGAGCTGGCCTTCCGCTGGGTGAAGAAGGTGACCGACACCGAGACGATCGAGGATCCCGAGACGAAGAAGAAGTCGTTCGTGACCAAGGAGCGCGAGGTCTGGACGACGGAGTCGCAGATCCTCGACGGCTCGAAGATCACGGTGGACCTGGCGCTCGACCAGCGCAAGAAGGGGCTGCTCTGGTACGCGACGTACGGCGTGGATTTCGCCGGGAACTACACCTACGTGCACGACGACGCGCGCGAGGGGTTCGTGGACGTCACCTGGCGGTTCCCGACGACCTCGGCGATCTACGACCGGTTCCGCTTCGAGGTGAACGGGGTGATGGACCCGTCGATCGTGCCGCAGGACGGCGACGGGGCGAAGGTCGTGCGCGTGAGCGTGCCGGTGCGCGAGGGGACCCGCGTGCCGTTCACGATCGCCTACGCCTCCCGGGGGCTGGAGGAATGGCGGTATTCGTTCGGGAAGGACGTGAACCGCGTGAAGAACTTCGATCTCACGCTCACGACCGACTTCCGCACGATCGACTACCCGGCGGGGACGATCTCGCCGCAGTCGGTCGAGCCGGCCGGAGAGGGGTTCAAGCTGCGCTGGGCGTCGGAGAACCTGATCTCCGGGTTCGCGATCGGGATGGAGATGCCGCACCGGATCAACCCGGGGCCCCTCGCGGCCGAGATGACCTTCTTCGCGCCGGTGTCGCTGTTCTTCTTCTTCGTCTGGATGTTCGTGATCACCCTCATGAAGGAGATCGAGCTGCACCCGATGAACTACCTCTTCCTCGGGGCGGCGTTCTTCGCCTTCCACCTCCTGTTCGCCTATTCCGTCGACCACATCGACCTGGTGCCGGCGTTCCTGATCGCCTCGGCGGTCTCGGTCGCGCTCGTCGTGAGCTACCTGCGCCTGGTCGTCGGGCTGAGGTTCGCCGCCGTCGAGGCGGGGGTCAGCCAGGTGGTTTATCTGGTCTTTTTCTCCTGGGCGCACTTCGTCGAGGGGTTCACGGGTCTGATCGTGACGATCGGCGGCATCCTCACCCTCTTCGCGCTGATGCAGCTGACCGGGCGGATCCGGTGGAGCGAGGTCGAGACTTCGTGGGGCCGCTATACTCCCGGCTCCCCCGATGCGCATCTCCCGTGACACGATCGTCCGCTCGTTCGGCGCCGGCACCGCCCGGGAAGGAAAGCGCCTGGTCGACGCCGGCGCCGTGCGTCTGCTCCGCGTCGAGGGGCCCGAGGGGCTCGTCTTCGGCGGCGTCGGAGGAGGGGAGACCGAAGCCAGGGTCGCCGCCCGCGTCGCGACCTACCCCGACGGGCAGGTGGTTCTCTCCGGGGAGTGCTCCCTCGACGACCGCGGGAACTGCGCGCACGTGGCGGCGGTCCTCTGGGAGTCCCGCGACGTCCTGAGGAAATTCGGCGACCCGCCGACCATCGACGCCCCGGTCCCGCCGCCGCCCCCGGCGCCCCCGCCCGAACCCACGAGGCCGGTCCCGGTGCTCCGCCTGTTCGGGCGTCGCGATCGTTTCGTCGCGTTGCGCCCGATGGCCCAGCTCTCGTTCCTGTACGGGACGACCCCCGTCGGCGCCCGCGACCCGCGCGAGATGCCGTTCCGCAACCGGGATCTCGAGGCGACGGCTCTGGCGCGGCTCGCGGCGATCGGAATCGTCCCCGAGGCCTCGGACCCCGAGAGCCGCGACTTCGTCCTCGAGGGGATCGAGGGGGACGGGCGCGCGGCGCTCGAGCTCTCGCGCCACGAGCTCCCCGTGCTGCAGGACGAAGGGTGGCGGATCGTCGTGGACGACAGCTACCCGTACCGGATCGTCGAGGGGGACGCGCGCTGGTACGCGGAGGTCCACGAGGAGACGGGAAGCCCCTGGTTCGACCTGGAGGTCGGCATCGAGGTCGACGGCAAGCGATTGAGCCTGCTACCGATCCTGCTCGGCGTGTTGAGCGATCCGCGCTGGCGCCTGACCCCCGACCAGATCGCCTCCCTTCCCGACGACGGCTGGCTTCCGGCGCGGCTCAAGGACGGGCGGATCCTCCCGCTCCCCGCCGCGCGGGTGCGCGCCATCCTGTGGACGCTCGCCGAGCTCTACGGCTCGGACAAGCTCTCCCACGGGCGGGCGCTGAGGCTCTCGCGCCTCAACGCGCCGCGCCTCGCGGAGCTCGACCAGAGCCTCGAGGGGGAGCTCGACTGGACGGGGGGCGAGGCGCTTCGCGAGCTCGGGCGGCGGCTGAAGACCTTCCGCGGCATCGACCGGGCCGAGGTGCCGGAGGGGTTCGTCGGCACGTTGCGCCCCTATCAGATCGAGGGGTTGTCGTGGCTGCGTTTCCTTCGCGAACACGACCTCTCCGGGATCCTCGCCGACGACATGGGGCTCGGGAAGACCGTCATGCTCCTCGCGCACCTGCTGGCCGAGAAACGGGCGGGGGCGCGGGAGCCGTCGCTCGTCGTCGCGCCGACGAGCCTCATGCCCAACTGGCGGCGCGAGTCGGAGCGGTTCGCCCCCGAGCTTCGCGTGTTGACCCTGCAGGGCGCCGACCGGCACGCGCGCTGGCCGGAGGTCGACGACCACGACCTCGTGCTGACGACCTACCCGCTGCTCCCGCGCGACGAGGCGAGGTTGCTGTCGCGACGCTGGCACCTGTTCGTGCTCGACGAGGCGCAGTTCATCAAGAACCCGGCCACGAAGGCCGCCCGAACGGCGAGGAAGATCGAGGCGGTCCAGCGGCTGTGCCTCACCGGGACGCCGATGGAGAACCATCTCGGCGAGCTCTGGTCGCTCTTCCACGTGCTGATGCCGGGGCTTCTCGGCGAGGAGTCGCGGTTCCGCCGGGTCTTCCGGACGCCGATCGAGAAGGACGGAAGCCAGGCGCGCCGCGAGCAGCTCGCCGCGCGCGTGCGCCCGTTCCTCCTGCGCCGGACGAAAGAGGAGGTCGCGCGCGAGCTCCCCCCGAAGACCGAGATCACCCAGCTCGTGGAGCTCGAGGGGCCTCAGCGCGACCTCTACGAGTCGATCCGCCTCGCGATGCACCGCAAGGTCCAGGACGAGGTCGCGCGCAAGGGGCTCGGCCGGTCGACGATGGTGGTGCTCGAGGCGCTGCTGCGGCTGCGGCAGGTGTGCTGCGATCCCCGCCTGCTGTCGATGCGCGCCGCGGCGGGGGCGGGATCGGCGAAGCTCGAGGCGCTCCTCGCGATGCTCGAGGAGATGCTCGACGAGGGGCGCCGCGTGCTGCTCTTCTCGCAGTTCACGAGCATGCTCGCGCTGATCGAGGCGGAGCTGAAGACGCGATCGATCCCCTTCGTGAAGCTCACCGGGCAGACGCAGGACCGCGACACGCCGGTCCGCCGCTTCCAGGCCGGCGAGGTGCCGCTGTTCCTGATCTCGCTGAAAGCCGGAGGGACCGGGCTCAACCTCCCCGCCGCGGACACGGTCATTCACTACGACCCGTGGTGGAACCCGGCGGTCGAGAACCAGGCGACCGATCGCGCGCACCGGATCGGGCAGGACAAGCCGGTCTTCGTCTACAAGTTGCTCGTGGCGGGGAGCGTCGAGGAGAAGATCCTCGCGCTGCAGGGGCGCAAGAAGGCGCTCGCCGACGGCCTCTACGGCCGCGAGGCGAACCTCGGGCGCCTGCTGGCCCCCGAGGACCTCGAGCGGCTCTTCGCCGAGCTGACTTGAAAGGGGACAGCAACCATTTTCCCGGAAGGTCTCATACGCATGCCCTCACGCAACCGTGCGGAACGTGGGGCATTCGTATGAGACCTTCCGGGAAAATGGTTGCTGTCCCCATCCGGATCAGAACTTGACGCCGATGCCGGCGAAGATCGAGGTGTTCGTGGCGTCCTCGAAGTCGCCGTCGCCCATGTACTGGTCCCAGGAGACGCCGAAGTTGAACCCGGCGTTGGCCCACGGCCAGACCTTCACGCCGCCGATGAGGCCGTACGAGGTGTCGTAGACGTCGCCGAGGTCGCCGCTGATCGTGGAGATCCGCGCGCCGACGTACGGGTTCATGTTCGTGCCGGCGGCGAAATTGTAGTGGTAGAAGCCGCCGATCTGCGTGCTGTCGGTGTCGCCGAAGTCGCCCGCTTCGAGCTTGTTGTACGAGAGGAACCCGCCGACTTCGTGGCCGTCGGTGAGCATGTAGCCGAACGAGCCGGTGAAGATCGTGGTCTTGAGCTCCTCGTCCGCGCCGTCCGGGTCGAGGTTGTCGTAGCTGAACGTGAAGTCGATTTCCTTCTGTCCCTTCTTCAGCGGATCGGCGAAGGCGGGAGCGCAGACGAGCGCGGTGACGGCGGCGACGAGCATCCACTTCCGGGTCATTCAAACCTCCTGTACAGGGCGGGCCCGGTCGAGCCCGCGGTCCCTCGAATCACGACTCCGGGGAGCAAAGCGCGATCCTGAGTCGTGACCCGCCATTCCCGTCAAATTTGTAGGAATTGAGGACTATTTCGCGGGGGAACCGTGCAGGAAATGCCCACTGCCGCACCGCGGCGGCGGCAGGAAATGCACGTCGCGACCGCATGCCTATATTCGGCAGCGATGTTTCGAAACTGCCTCGTGGTCAGCGCGCATCCGCCGGTGCGCGAACGGCTCGCCGCGGCGTTGCGCGAGCGCGGGCTCACCGTCACCCTCGCGGCCACCGGCGACGAGGCGCTCGCGGTCGTGAAGCACGTCGCCGTCGACACCGTCCTCGTGGACGGCGCGCCCGTCGGGATGAAGCTCGAGACGCTCCGCCGCAAGGTCGAGTCGATGCGCTCGGGGTGCCGGGTCGTCGCCGCGACGTCGGTGGGGCCGATCAAGGGGACCGCGGAGATCCTGCGGCTGGGCGAAGACGACTTCCTGCTGCGGGCGCGCGACCTCGCGCGACTGGTCCCCGACGTGGACCTGCCGAAGACCGAAGCCCCTCCCGCGACACGCGAGCGGGTGGTGACGACGGCGCTCCTTTCCGTGATCGACGTGCTGGTCGGTCTGCTCGAGCTGCGCGACCGCTATTTCGGAGGGTCCTCCCACCAGGCGATGCGACTCGCCCGCGCGGTCGCCGAGCGCCTCGCGGCCGATCCCGAGACTCCCGACGAGGTGGCGCTCGCAGCGCTGCTCCGCGACCTCGGCCGGGCCGACGTGCCCGCCGACATCCTCCAGCAGAAAGGGGAGCTGTCCGACGCGCAGCGCGATCTGGTGCGCGCGCACGTGGACGCGGGGGTTCGCCTCGTCGAGTCGATCGAGTTCCCGTGGAAGATCGTCCCCCTGATCCGGCACCATCACGAGAGGTACGACGGCACGGGGTACCCCGACGGCCTGCGGGGCCGCGAGATCCCGATCGGCTCGCGCATCCTCGCGGTGGTCGACGCGTTCCTCGCGATGGTCTCGGAGCGCCCGCACCGCCAGGCGATGAGCGCGGCGCACGCCCTCGACGAGCTGATCCGTCACGCGGGGACGCAGTTCGACCCCGAGGTCGTCGAGATCTTCCTCACCGTCGCCGAGGGGATGTACCCCCGCCGCGCCGAGCACGGGCGTTACCGGGTGCTCCTCGTGGACGGCGATGAGGAGTACCGGAACCTCCTCCGGATGCGCCTGATCAACGACGACCACGAGACGATCTGCGCGGCGAGCGTGGACGAGGCCCTCGAGGCGCTGCTCGCGGGGCC